>JBGSBQ010000186.1:0-6802 GCA_041730475.1 Sphingomonadaceae bacterium | reverse complement strand
GCTACGCCCAGACTCAAGCCTTCCAGCAGGATCTGGCGCAGCAGCCGCTGGCGATCCATGCCCAACACGCGCAGTAGCGCAAACTGGCCGCGGCGTCGTATGACCGACAGCGCCTGCGTCGAGAATACCAGGAAGGCGCCGGTGAACAGGGCTACCAACGCCAGCACGGTCAGATTGACGCGGTAGGCCCGGCTCATGCCCTGATTGCGGCTGTTCTGGTCCTTATCATTGGGCTGGCTGACGCGGAAGCGGCCGGGATAATAGCGCGCCAGTTCCTGTGCCAGTTGGCGCTTGAAGGCATCGCGATTGACGCCATCGCGCAATTTCAGGTCGATGCGTGACAACTGGCCGACCTTGTTGAAGCGCCATTGCGCGGCACCGATATCCATCACGCCGAGGCGCTGGCCGGCGCGGGCGCTTTGTAGCGCGCCGGCGACGCGCAACCGGACGATGTCGACGCCGGCCTGCAAGCCGATGCGCTCCGCGCTGGCGCCGGGCTGCTGGCGCAACCACTCTTTCGCGGCGGGTGACAGGAAGATGGCGTCGTCGGCCAGCGTGTCGCCGACATTGCCGTCGGCCGGGACTCCCATCAGTTCGGGCGAGATGTAGGCGGCGCGGAAGGCGTCCAGCCCGATGATCTTCAGGGCGTTGCGCTGGCCCGGGATCGATGCATCAAACTCCAGCACCGGCGAGGCCAGCGCCACGCCGTCACGCTGTGCCAGTTGCGGATACACGCGCTCGTCGAAATACGCTTCGGTGGCGCTGACCTGCACGTCGGCGATGCCGGACAAGCCCTTGATCGCCGACGAAAATTCGTTGAAGGCGGCAGCATTAATTAAGTGGATGGCGAAGCCGAGCGAAATGCCGACCGCGATGGCGGCAACGGCGACCAGCGTGCGCACCGGATGGGCGCGCCATTCGCCCAGCAGCAGCCAGCGTGACAACTGGCGCAGTGACGCCGCAGGATGTTGACCCGTCATTGCGCGCTGCACTCCAGCGCCAGATTGTCGGCAGCGCGTTTGACGCGAGCGCGGGCCCGGGCTTCGTTCTGGATCGCGACACTCTTGGCTTCTTCCTCGGCGGCCTGCTTGTCGAGCCGCAGCCGGGCACATTTCTTGGCCTGCGCGCGGGCTTCGCGCGCGCCACGGGCGATGTCGCGCTCGGACTTGCCTTCAGCGATCAGGCGCGCCTTGGCCAGCGCGGCGGCCTGCGCTTTCATCCGTTCCAGCTCCGCGCTGGCTTCCGGGTCCGGATCCGGCGCGGGCGGCATGGCCAGTGTGCTGGCGCTGCCGGTGCCGGGCGGGCAGGGCAGTTCGCTATAGCTCACTTTGCCGTCGGTGACGCATTTGTGGATGCTGTCCGCGGTGGCCGGCAAGCTGAGTATCGCCAGCAGGAGCAGAGCGGGCTTCATAGGACCTTCCCGGGGTTCATGATGCCCAGCGGGTCCAGCGCGGCTTTAATGGCACGCATCAGATTCAGTTCAAGCGGTGTTTTGTAATGGGCCAGTTGTTCGCGTTTCAGTGCGCCGATGCCATGTTCGGCCGAGATCGAGCCGCCAAAATCCATGACGCTGTCGTGTACGACCCGGTTGGCCGCGTCCTGATTGGCGAGGAACTCCTGGTTCGAGATGCCGGCCGGTGGTGCCACGTTGTAGTGCAGGTTACCATCGCCCAGATGGCCGAAGCAAACCAGCTGGCAGCCGGGGAAGGCCTGTTCCAGCAGCGGGCCGGTGGCGGCGATGAAGTCGGCGATGCGCGACACGGGCAGCGAGATGTCATGCTTGATGTTTTTGCCCGCTGCGGCCTGCGCCAGCGGGATGTGCTCGCGCAGTTGCCACAGGCCGACCGATTGCGCAACCGAGGTGGCGACCACCGCATCGGTAATGATGGCCGTGTCCAGCGCCGCACCGATGCTGTGCTCCAGCAGGCCGATGGCGTGGGCTTCCGATTCGCTGCTGGACAGTTCCAGCAGCACGTACTGGCCGTGCAGGTTCAGCTCAGGGAAGGGCTGGGGCAGTTGCGGGAAGTGCTGATGCACCAGTTGCAGGCAATACTGCGACATCAATTCAAAGCCGGTCAGGCTGGCGCCGCAGTGGTCTTGCATCAGCGTCAGCAACTGCAGGGCCTGTGCCGGTGAGTCTAGTGCCGCCAGCGCCGTGATGCTGGCTTTCGGCTGCGGATACAGTTTCAGTACGGCGCCGGTGATGATGCCCAGCGTACCTTCGGCGCCGATGAACAGGTCGCGCAAATCGTAGCCGGTATTATCCTTGCGCAGTCCGCGCAGGCCGCTCCAGATCTCGCCTTGGGCGGTGACGACTTCGAGGCCGAGGCATAGTTCGCGGGTATTCCCGTAGCGCAGGACGGCGGTGCCACCGGCGTTGGTGGACAGATTGCCGCCGATGCTGCAACTGCCTTCGGCCGCCAGCGACAAGGGAAACAGACAGCCTGCCGCCGCAGCGGCTTCTTGCACCTGTTGCAGAATACAGCCGGCATCGACGGTGATGGTGCGGTTGACGGCATCCACCTGCCGGATTGTGTTCAGGCGCGCCAGCGACAGCACCACGGCCGTGCCGCTGGCGTCGGGCACGCTGCCCAGTACCAGTCCGGTGCGCCCGCCCTGCGGCACCAACGGCACGCGGAACTCGGCGCAGGCTTGTACCAGTTGCGCTACCTGCTGCACCGAGGCCGGACGCAGTACCGCCAGCGCCTTGCCAGTAAAGCGGCCGCGCCAGTCAGTCAGGTAGGAGGCCATGTCGGCCGCGCTGGTCAGCACAAACGCATCGCCGACCACGGCGCGGCAGCGGGCCAGAAAATCGGTGGGCATGGTCAGCGGTCGTTATGGGTCGATTGCACTTTGACTTTGTCGAGCAGCTCTTTGGCCATCTTTTTGGCGGCGCGCTTGTAGGGACGCAGATACATCACGGCGCACACGAAATAGACGCAGACGATCAATGCCTCGCCCCAGCCCAGCCAGGCCGACAGGCTGCCCTTGTCGCTGTAGCCGCGGACCACGCCTTCGGTGAAGTACAGCAGTATCATCATCGAGGTCCATTGCAGCGTGTAGATGTCGCGCTTGAAGACGCCATACAGCGGGATCAGCAGCGGGATCGCTTTCAGCACCACCCACGAGCCGCCCGGATGCAGTGGCGCCAGCACCATCTCCCACAGCACGCACCAGATGATCAGAGTTCCAAGGCTGCCTAGGGCGCCCCAGTGAAAATACTTTTGCATGCTGTTTTCCATCGCAGTTCCTATGCTTTCAGCTTGACGGCGGTTTCGGCCAGACGGCGCCCGAGGGCGAGCGCCAGCTTCTTCTCATCGTCGGTGATGGCCTTGTTGCCTTCGAGCCCGGACCAGTGGCTGGCGCCGTAAGGCGTGCCGCCGCTGGTAGTGGTCATCAATTCAGGGTTGGTGTACGGCAGGCCCAGTACCATCAGGCCGTGGTGGAACAGCGGGATCATCATCGACAGCAGCGTCGCCTCCTGACCGCCATGCAGGCTGCCGGTCGAGGTGAACACGCAGGCCGGTTTGCCGGCCAGGGTGCCGGACAGCCATTGCGCCGAGGTGCCGTCCCAGAAGTACTTCATGGCGGCGGCCATATTGCCGAAGCGGGTGGGTGAACCGACCGCGATGCCAGCACATTCGCTCAGGTCATCCAGTTCCACGTAAGGCGCGCCGTCGGCCGGCACGTCCGGTGCGGTGGCTTCGGTGACGGTGGACACGGCCGGTACGGTACGCAGACGCGCATCGCACCCGGGCACGCTCTCGATCCCCTGCGCAATCAGCTCGGCCAATTTACGGGTGGCGCCATGGCGCGAGTAGTACAAAACGAGAATAATCAGATTAGGTGGGTTCATCAGCGGTATTATATGGCGCTTTAAGGAGTAGCAACGATGCTACTCTTGCAATCCTTGTTGGGTATGAAATTCATTTCTTCTATTTTCCAGTATTTTTTCAGTGCTTGCCGGGGCGGGCTGGAAACCGTGCGTTCATTGTCGTGGCAGGAAGTGCGCGACCTGACCCTGTTTGCGCGGCGCCGCCTGCGCGAGGAGAGCCTGCCGCAGGTGGCCGGTAGCCTGACGTTTACCACCGTGTTCGCGCTGGTGCCGCTGCTGACCATCGCGCTGGCGATCTTTACGACGTTCCCGATGTTTAATACCCTGCGCAGTGCGCTGGAGGCGTATTTCGTCCAGAGCGTGATGCCGAAGGCGATTTCCAGCACCATTCTGAATTACTTGACGCAGTTTGCGTCCAAGGCCACGCGTCTGTCGGCGGTGGGCGCGGTGGCGCTGCTGGTGACATCGGCGGCCCTGATCGGCATGATCGAGAAAGTGTTCAACCGGATCTGGCGCGTGCGCGAGGCGCGCAGCTGGACCCGGCGCATTCTGGTGTACTGGGCGATCATCACGCTGGGGCCATTGCTGCTGGGCGTATCGCTGACCTTGTCATCGCAGGTGTTCATGGCGACCAGTGACCTGGTGGGCGATGTGCCGGTGGTGGGCGCACTGATTTATACCGTGCTGTCGCTGTCGCTGACGACGGCCGGCTATACCTTCCTGTATGCGACGGTGCCGAACCGCGATGTCGACTGGTATGACGCGGCATGGGGCGGTCTGGTGGCCGGTCTGGCGTTCGAGGTGGCCAAGCGCGCATTCGCACTGTTCATCACCCATTTCCCGACCTATTCGAAGATTTATGGCGCACTGGCGGCCTTGCCCTTGTTCCTGCTGTGGGTCTATGTATCGTGGGTGATTACGCTAATCGGCGCCTTGCTGGTGGCGGCGTTGCCGGTGGTGAAATATGAGCGCTGGTGGCATGAGGCGGTGCCGGGCGGTGAGTTTGTGGATGCGATGGCGATCCTGAAGGTGTTGCATGTGGCCTCGGCCCACGGTGATACGGCGCTGGTGAGTGCCCGGCAGATCCGGGCGCAGACCCGGCTTGGATTTGATGAGCTCGATATGCTGCTGGAGAAAATGCAGTGCGCCGGCTGGGCCGGGCGCGTCAAGGTGGATGCGCCGACCCGGGTACAGTTTGGGAAACGGGTCACTGAAGGCGCCGACCAGTGGGTGCTGCTGGCCAATGTGCAAAAGTTGACGCTGGCGGACGTGTATCGTTTGTTCGTGTTCGGGGGCATGGCCGTCAATGCCGGGGTGGTGGCGGATAGTGACGATGCGAATGATCTCGAGGCCAGCCGCGCTGCGGCGGCGCTGGCGCGGCAGGTGGAAACGGCGGTCGAGCAGGGACTCGGTTTGACGCTGGCGCAACATTTCAACGAGATCAAGACGGTAAATCAAATTCACCAAAATTAGCAAATTTCGTTGTTTTTTGGAAATTTGCGGCCGTTATTTGTCCATTGCAAAGCGCTACAGGGGTAAAATTTCAGTCATGGCGGTCTAGCTGTGCGGCAACATGCACGCAGCGGACCCAAGGCTGGGTGATCCTGTTGCTTGAATTTTGCGAGGTACAAAATGGACCGTTTGCGTACGTTAAAGTTGTCGCGCCGCCTGGCGCTACTGATCGCAATTTTCTCCATTGGCTTTGCCGGTTTTGGTTTTTGGGCGCTCAAATCGCTGAATGAGCTGAAGGTCAACGGCCCCATTTATCTGAAGATCGTGCAGAACAAGGATTTGATCGCCGATATCTTGCCGCCGCCTGAATATATTCTGGAATCCTATCTGGTCACGTTGCAACTGGCGGCGTCCGGTGATCAGGCCGAACTGGGGCGCTTGATTGAACGTTTCAATGTCCTGAAGAATGAATATGATACGCGCCATGCATTTTGGCGCGCGCAGCAACTGGATCCGGATATGGCGGAGTTGCTGCTGACCCGGCTGCATGAGCCAGCCGCGGCGTTTTATGCGACTGCACTGCAACAGTTTATACCCGCAATTCAGGCGCGGGATGCGGCAGCTGTGTCCCGGGCTCAACAGCAGATGCGGGCACAATATGACCGCCATCGGCTGGCGGTGCAGCAACTGGTTGAGATGGCCAGCCAGCGTGCGGGCCTGATTGAAGCCGATTCACACCGGCATACCGATACGGCCAGCAGCTCCTTGTTCGTGATACTGTCGCTGTCGTTGGCCGGTGCCATTGCCCTCGCGGTATTGATTTCACGCAGCATTACCGCGCCGTTGCGCGAGGCCGTTTGCCTGGCCCAGCTGGTGGCAGCCGGTGATTTGCGCAGTCAGATCAGTTCACGCCATCAGGACGAGCCGGGGCAGTTAATCGAAGCCTTACAGTCGATGAACAACTGCTTGCATAGCACGGTCGGTCGGGTGCGCAGCAGTACCCAAAGCATCATGGCTGCCTCGGCTGAAATTGCCGCTGGCAATATGGATCTGTCGGTGCGCACTGAAGCGCAGGCCAGTTCGCTGGAGGAAACCGCTGCCGCCTTGGAGGAGCTGACCAGTGCGGTACAGCAAAATGCAGCGCATGCTGAAAGTGCCAATCAACTGGTGCAGTCGGCTTCGCAGATTGCGGGGCAGGGCGGCGACTCGATGCAGCGCATGATGCAGACCATGGGCGCGATCAAGGATAGCTCGGCGAAGATCAATGACATTATCGCCGTCATCAATGGCATTGCATTCCAGACCAATATCCTGGCCTTGAATGCCGCCGTCGAAGCGGCGCGCGCTGGAGAGCAAGGGCGCGGCTTTGCCGTGGTGGCCAGCGAGGTGCGCAGCCTCGCACAACGCAGCGCCGAAGCGGCCAAGGAGATCAAGGCCCTGATTGGCGCGAGCGTCGACCAGGTCGAAGCCGGTTCGATGCTGGTTGGCGACGCTGGCGCCAGCATGGAAGACATC
>JBGSBQ010000185.1:0-6812 GCA_041730475.1 Sphingomonadaceae bacterium | reverse complement strand
ATGGCCGTTCCCTTGATCAAATCTTTATTCATGTAGGCGCGCCGCTATCGATATAAAAGGCGGACATTGTAGCGCGCCGCTTCACGCTGCTGCAATCGGCTCCAGCGTGTAATCGAAATCGTAGAAATGCTGGCCGCCCTCGATGCGGATCACCAGCGTGCCGCGCAGGCCGGCCAGTTCCTCACGGCCAGAATCAGCCACTACCGTGACCAGCAGCCCGGGCGCGCCGCGCACCATGCTGCCGCTGTGCTGCAACACGAAGCTGCCGCGCTTGCCAGCTAGCGTGCCCTGTACCAGCTCCATCGCCACATAGCCGCCCGACATCAGGCCGCGGTCGAGGAAGGACAGCATCTCGCCCTTGCTGGTGGCGTCCAGCGGACCATGGAAGCGCTTGTCGAGCGACATCCGGCTCAGGCCCGAGCCGGCCGCCGTGGCCGACAAGGCTTCCGGTCCCAGTTGTACTTCAAAACTTCCGCTGACGCTGGTCATGCCGGCTCCTGTGATGTGCGCTGGCCATCAGGCGGCCAGCAAGCCTTCGTCGCGCAGTGCCTGCTGTACGGCGGGCCGCGCCGCAACCCGCTGCTGGAACGCCAGCAGCGCGGGCCACGGCGACAAGTCGACCCGCACATGGACCGCCCAGCTCAGCACGGTAAACAGATAGGCATCCGCCACGCTGTACTGGTCGCCCAGCAGATAGTCGCTGTGCGCCAGCGCCGCGGCGGCGGTCGGCAGGCGCCTGGCCAGCGCGGCACGCGAACTGGCCTTGAGCTCCTCGCTGGCGGTTGGCGTGAACAGCGGCGCGTAAGGCTTGTGCAGCTCGGTTGCGATGAAGTTCAACCATTCCGTCAGCTTGTAGCGGCCCAGACTGCCAGCCGGCGGCGCCAGCTGCTGTTGCGGTGCGAGGTCGGCCAGGTACTGGACGATGGCCGGCCCTTCGGTCAGCAACTGGCCGCCGTCCAGCTGCAAGGCCGGTACATAGCCTTTCGGATTGATGGCCGTAAAATCAGCGCCACCAGCGGTAAGCTTGCGCTGCAGGTCGACCTTTTCGATCTCGAACGGCAGGCCGGTTTCCAGCAGCACGATATGCGGCGACAGCGAGCAGGCGCCGGGCGAATAATACAGTTTCATGATGGGGTCCTCCGAGGACGTAGTAGGCGCGTCAATTGAGTTACGGGGCGTGCAGTTGGGCGTCTGCGTGCACCGCGCCGTGACTGTCGTCGGTCGGCGTCACGCAGGGGATGCGCAGCACGAAACTGGCGCCCTGACCCAGCGTGCTGCTGACCGTGATCGTGCCGCAGAACTGCTTGGCGATCAGGTTGAAGACGATGTTCAAGCCGAGGCCGGTACCGCCCTGGCCACGGCGCGTGGTGACGAAGGGGTCGAACACCTTGTCCAGCATGTCGGGCGGGATGCCTTTGCCATCATCGACCACCTGCATCTCGATCCAGTCGCCTTCCTGCACCACATTGATGCCGATGCGGCCTTCGTCGTCCGGATCAAACGCATGCTCGACGCAGTTCAGCGTCAGGTTGGTGATGACCTGCGCCAGCGCGCCCGGGTAGCTGTCCAACATGATGTCCGGCGGGCAACTGATCTCGACATGGATGCGGGTCTTTTTCAGCTTGGGCTGCAGACTGGACACCACTTCATTGATGTAGTCGCGCAGCTCGAAGCGACGGCGGGCTTCGCTGACCTGATCGACGGCGATCTGCTTGAAGCTGTGGATCAGGTGCGCGGCGCGGTAGGCATTGTTCATGATCAGACGCGTGCTTTCGGCCGCCGTTTCCAGATAGCGCTGGATATCGGACTTCTTGATGGTACCGCCTTCGACCGCCAGATGGACGCGCTCCGTGGCTTCCATCAGCACCGACGCGCTGGTCAGCGCGATGCCGACCGGGGTGTTAATTTCGTGCGCGACGCCCGCCACCAGCCCGCCCAGCGATGCCAGCCGTTCCGCCTGCAGCAGCGATTCCTGCGTGCGCCGCAAATCATCCATGGCCTGCGCCGTTTCCTGGGCCGACTTGCGGGCCTCGTCCTCGGCCTCGCGGATGCGCTGAATATTCGATTTGACCTTGCGCTGGATCGCATTGAAGCCGCGGATCACTTCACCCAATTCATCATGCCGCCCCTCGGCCAGCTCTTCCACTTCATCGCTGCCGCGCGTGGCCAGGTCGAACAAGCCGTCGCGCAACCGCTTCAGCGGATCAAACACGATGCGCAGCGACAGCGCCAGCGCCGCCACCAAAATCAGGTCCAGCAGCAGCACTTCAGTCACTTTGCGACGCACTTCGGCGGTCAGCGTGGCATCGATCTGGGCCCGGCTGAAATTAACCACCACGCGGCCCACGATGACCGGCTTCAGCGAGGCGCCGGCTGCGCCCGAATCGCGGTAGGCCAGATCGGCCACCACCGGGGTACCAGCCACCGGGGCATCGGTCTCGATGCCGACCACGGTGCCGTTATCATGGCGCAACTTGCCGGAGAACAATCCCACCGAGGTATCGTAGACGCGGATCGACACCAGTTCTGGCGGCAACATTTCGGCGGCGACAATGTTGTCGACTTTGGCCTTGTCGAGGTCCCACAGCGCCGATGGCAAGCTGGTTTGCAGACGGGTCAGTACGCCCTGGCGCAGGCGCTGGTTGCTGACCTCCAGCTCATGGCCCAGACTATACTGGGCATAGGTGCCGGAAATGGCCAGTACCACGGTCACAATGACCACAAACAGCAGCGTCAGCCGCCCTTGGATACCAAACATCTACGACTCCTCCTCAGCTGCGGGAATTTTTGACGGCATGTGACTCCCAATGTACGGTAAGCATGGCCGATTGGCAAGAAGCAGCGCAGCGTGACGGTGATGGCAGACATTGCACGCGCGCAATGGTAAGATCAACGCCAGCTTACCAGAATCACCGAATCGGGAGACACCATGCCGGCCAGTTACCAACAGCTACCCCTCGCGCAAGTCCAACCGGGCATGGTTTTGTCCGACGAACTACTGGATGTGCAGGGCCATGTACTGCTGCCACAAGGCACGGTCCTGACCGAGGCCATGCTGACGCTGATGCCGCGCCATGGAATCCAGATGCTGCCCATCGCCAGCACGGCAGCTGCCAGCGATGAGGAATTGCAGGCCACACTGCAGTATCACCACGAGCGCATCGCCCACCTGTTCCGTAAAAATGATAGCGACGACGACAGCGACTGGGCCACCACACTGTTGCGCCGTTTCGTCACCGACTTCCGCGTCGCCACTGCTCAGGAAAGCGCCGAATGAGCCAGATCCTGACCTACGACGACATCGTCAAGAATCTCGATGACCTGCCTTCGCTGCCGGCGGTGGTGATGGAACTGCTGAACAGCATCGACCAGGAGGAGGTCGACATCTCGGTGCTGGCCAAGAAAGTCTCGCACGATCAGGCGCTGACGGCCAAGACGCTGCGGCTGGCCAATTCCTCGCTGTATGGTTTGCAGGTGAAGGTGACCACGATCCAGCAGGCGATCACCTATCTGGGCTTCCAGACCACGCGCAATCTGATCACGGCAGCGGCCGTCACCGGCTGCTTTGCCGAAGGCCATTGCAAGGGTTTTGACCACAAGGCGTTCTGGCGCCATTCGATCGCCACGGCGGCCTGCGCCAAGATTCTGGCGCGCCAGATGCGCTTCAATCAGGATTATGCGTTCACCGCCGGCCTGCTGCACGATATCGGCCGGCTGGTACTGGTGGCCTGCTTCCCGGCGCAATACTCGGCGGCGCTGGCACACCGCGCCGCGCATGACGGCTACCTGCTCGATTCGGAACGTACGGTGCTCGGCATCGACCATGTCGACGCCGGTCTGGCGCTGGCTGAACACTGGAATTTTTCCGACACCATGCGGCTCGCCATCGGCGGCCACCACGATCCGGAAACGCCGGGGGCCGGCTTCCTGGCCGCCATCATTCACGTGGCCGACGCCATCGTCCATGCACTGGATCTGGCCCAGGTGCCGGACGACCTGGTGCCGCCGGTATCGACCGTCGCGTGGACGGCGCTGGGACTGGATGAAGAAATTTATCTGCAACTGTTCCGCGAGACGGAACTGCAATACGAAGAAATTTCGATGGTCTTGCTGTCCTGAACCATCGGCGCAGCAACGGCGGGCACTTTCAGGCCCGGCCGCGCTGCGCGGCCTGCCGGCGCATCAGTGGCGCGCGTAGCTGCTGGTTTCCTTTTTGTCGTTGCGGTCTTCTGGTTTTGGCCGGCCCTGCGCATCGGACAGACGGTACTTGGTACGGCGGTCGCCCATCAGGTCGCGCAGGTCGCGGATGCTCATGCCCGTCACCTCGTGCATGCGGATCAGCAGCGAGGCGCCGACCGGCAAGCGGTGGTGGCGGATCTTGCTGATGACGGGCGGTGCCACTTCCAGCAGGCGCGACAGCGCAGCGTCATTTTTCAGTTGCATCTTGCCCAGCAAAATATCGAGCAGATGGTTGGGGTTGTAGCTTTCTTGGGAAGCCAATGCGTGGTGTGTCATGATGATCCTCGTCAGTGTTGATGATGGAAGTTTGCTGCGTCGTGCTTAAGGAAGACTTAGGTGCGTCTTTCTCGGTGATATTGCATTTCAAGCAATATTCTATGCCCGATCACGTCGCTTCCAACCCACTGCGGCCTAGCGAAACTTGAGTTAGCTCAAGCGTTCTCCAGCTAGTGGCCGCGGCGGGCAGGTCGACTAAGCAACAATGCCATTTCATCACATGGCGCCATCTGGCGTCGCACGCAAGAACCTGTAGGAAATTGTTACAACAAGCAAGGCCCGGTTTACGCCTTGGTATTGATGGTGCCGCCGACCTTGGGCGGCTCGGACGGCACCCGCGTCAACGCCCGTTGCTGGCGAGCCGCCTCATCGGCGCCGGTCTGGCGCTGCTCATCGGTAGCACGGTTGCGCGCCACCTGCTGGCGGGCCTGCTGACGCGCCGCGACGGCGGCATCGGTCTGCTCGGCACGCTGCTGCTGACGGCTTTGCTGGCTGCGCAACTCACCGCGGTAAGCCGCCGATTCCTTCAGGTTCGTGGCCTGCGCGGCCGCCACCGAGACCGGCGCGCGCGGAGCAGACAGGGGATTGACCGCCATGACAGCACTCCATTGCTATGAGGATACAATCACTGTAGTCCAGACGGCGCCAAAAGCAAGCGGCCCAAGGCCACAAAAAAGGCGTTAAACTAGCGCCTGCGGCGCCGCCGGCCCGATCTCCTACCCTATAAGCGCCATTGAAAACCAAGACCCCCGTTCAGCCGCACTACTTCATTCCCGAGCCACTCGATAACACCCGGCTGGCCCACCTGTGCGGACCGCTCGACGAGAACCTGCGCCAGATTTCGGCCGCGCTCGACGTCACCATCTTCCGTCGCGGCGAGAAATTCATCGTCAGCGGCAGCAACGCGGCGCGCGCCGTGGAAATCCTCGAACAGTTCTATGCGATCGCCAACAAGATCGTGCCGATCGAGGAAGTGCAACTGGCACTGGTCGAACAGCGCGCCGGTCTGGCGGCCCAGCCCGACCACAATCCGGCCACGCCCTTCGTCGAACCGAGCATCGACAGCCCGCAGCTGAAAACCCGCCGCACCGACCTGCGCGGACGCACGCCGCACCAGATCCGCTACCTGCGCAATGTGCTCGACAACGACATCAGCTTCGGCGTCGGCCCGGCCGGCACCGGCAAAACCTATCTGGCCGTGGCCTGCGCCGTCGATGCGCTGGAACGCGACGCCGTCAAGCGCATCATCCTGACCCGTCCGGCCGTGGAAGCGGGCGAACGCCTCGGTTTCCTGCCCGGCGATCTGGCGCAGAAGGTCGATCCCTATCTGCGGCCGCTGTATGACGCACTGTACGACTTGCTAGGCTTCGACCGCACCCAGAAGATGCTGGAGAAGCAGGTCATCGAGATCGCCCCGCTGGCGTATATGCGCGGCCGCACGCTGAACCACGCTTTCGTCATTCTCGATGAAGCGCAGAACACGACGGTCGAACAGATGAAGATGTTCCTGACCCGGATCGGCTTCGGCAGCAAGGCCGTGGTCACCGGCGACGTCACCCAGGTCGACCTGCACAAGAGCCAGAGGAGCGGTCTGGTGGATGCGATCCAGGTACTGAAGGACGTACGCGGCATCGCCTTCTCGCACTTCAGCAGCGAAGACGTGGTGCGTCACCCGCTGGTGGCGCGCATCGTCGACGCGTACGAAACGGCGCAGCAGCACGAAGCTGAAATCGCCCCTTTACTCAAAGCCACCGCCCTGAAAAATGTCCGAAAAAAATAAACTGAGCCTGTCGGTGCAATATCCCGACCCCCGCCTGCAAGCACTCATCACGCGCCCGAAAGTACGGCGCTGGGTACAGGCCGCGCTGTTCGCGCCGGCCGAACTGACGATACGCTTTGTCGACGCCGAAGAAGGCCGCAGCCTGAACCGCGAATACCGTGGCAAGGATTACGCCACCAACGTCCTGACCTTCGCCTACAACGAAGGCGACGACATCCCCGACGATGCGCCGACCCAGGCTGACATCATCCTGTGCACCGATGTGCTGGAACAGGAAGCGGCCGAGCAAAAGAAAACCGTGGAACAGCACACCGCCCACCTGATCGTGCACGGCGTACTGCACGCGCAAGGCTACGACCATCTGGACGACGACGAAGCAACCGAGATCGTCCCTTTCTACCCAGCACCAATACCAAACTTGCTGCCGGCAGGCGCGGTTCCAATGGGAGAGAATTCTACGAAAACACCGGGGCGACCCTTGACGAATTGCATCATGATGACAAGAGACACTTGAACC
>JBGSBQ010000184.1:0-6862 GCA_041730475.1 Sphingomonadaceae bacterium | reverse complement strand
GTGTGCTCTTCCGATCTGTTTATCGGCATTCAGTTGCTGCGCCAGCCGCGCCGGCTCGCGCTCGTTGCCGCTGAAATGGCCCAGATAACCCTGGCCATACGCGAACAGCGCTCCGTTGATGACGACCAGCGACCAGAAGATAAATTTCAGCACAGGGGTTCCAGTTCAGGCGCTGCCGGCGGCAGCATGCAAGCCTATCAGCACGATATTGTCGACGACGCGGTGCGCTACCTTCAGCGTTGGCGCAATGGCGGGTGCGGCGCCGCCGGAGATCAGGCATTCCTGTGCTCCGTGCAGCGCGCACGCGTGTTCGATGGCGCCGCCCTGCGCGGCCAGGCAACCGCTCAGGATGGCGTCGTCGGTGTTATCGGCAAAGCCTGCCGGCAGCTTACCGTCTTGTGCAATTTGCGGCAACTGCGCCGTGTTGCGCGCCAGCGCGCTGGCCATCAGGCCGAGGCCGGGCAGTATCATCCCGCCGAGGAATGCGCCGTCGGCCGAGATGGCGTCGATGGTAGTGGCGGTGCCGCAGTTGGCGACGATGATGGCGCGTCCCGGCGCCAGCCGGTGGCCGCCGATGGCGGCGGCAAAGCGGTCGCAGCCCAGTTGGGCCGGATTGCGGTAGCCATTACGCAGACCGGCCAGTGCCGGCAGCGAGGCAAACCAGTCGGGCGTCAGCGCGGGCAGGGCTTGCTGCAGCGCCGCCTCGATCTGGGCCCGCAGCGCGGCACCGGCGACATTGGCCACCAGCGCACTGCCGACGGCCGCCAATGGCGTGCCGGCGTCCTGCGCGGCTTGCTGCCAGTGCTGTGCCAACTGGGCGCTGTCGGCATGCAGCACGGCGCCGTGCGCCAGCCACTCGCCGAGCGCGGCGTCGGGCGCCACCAGCGCCCATTTGATGCGGGTATTGCCGGCGTCGATCAGCAGTTTCATGCGCTGCCTACCTGGTCGTCAGCGCGGCGCAGCGAGACATCGCCGGACAGCACGTCGACCCGGCCCGCCGCGGTATCGAGTTGCAAACGGCCGATCGCATCGACGCCGACGGCGCGGCCTTGCTGCACGGTCTGGCCCGCGTCGATGATGCTGACCGGCTGGCCATGCCATGCGTGCAGCGCATTCCAGCGCTCGACGAAGGGCGCGAAACCAGTATCGTCGAATTCAGCCAGCACGGCGGCCAGCCGGCTGAGCAAGGAGGCCATCAGCTGCTGGCGGTCCATCTGCGCCAGCCATGGTGCGGCCGCCACGGCACGGCCGATCTGGGCTTCCAGCTGATCCGGCATGGTCAGGTTGAGGCCGACCCCGATGATGGCCCAGATGGCGCCATCGGTGCCCGGCGCAGCGGCCGTTTCGACCAGAATGCCGGCCAGTTTTTTACCCTCGCGCAGCAAGTCGTTGGGCCACTTCAGTTGCACCGGTAGGCCCAGTGAACCGATGGTTTCGGCCAGTGCCACGCCTACCGCCAGCGGCAAGCCCGCGATCTGATGCAGCGGCCCCTTGAAGCGCCACGCCAGCGAGAACGTCAGCGTGGCGCCCGGCGTTGACAGCCAGTTGCGGCCAGCGCGGCCACGGCCGGCGGTCTGGCGCTCGGCGATCAGCAGCAGCGGGCCATCGAGGCTGGCGGCGCGCGCCAGCAGGTCGGCATTGGTGGAGCCGGTTTCGGCCACCACTTCGATCGCGACGTGGCTGGCGCTGGTGGCGCAGTGCGCGCGGATCGCGCCCGGCGACAGCGGCGCCGGCGCTGCCGGAGTTGGCAGGTTCATGGCTGGCCCTGACGCGGCTTGCGCTGGGCCTTGCCCAGTACGCGGTCATACAGCGCGTTGGGTAGCACCCGCAGCAGCTTGGCGACCCAGCCCATTTGCCATGGAATCACCGTGTAGCTGCTGCCGGCGGCGATGCTGCGCGCGGCCTGCGCGGCGAATTTCTCCGGCGCCATCAGGAACGGCATCGGGTAGGGATTATGTTTGGTCATCGGGGTGTCGATGTAGCCGGGGCAGATCGTCACCACGCGGATGCCATATGGCTGCAATTCCAGCCGCAGCGATTCGCAGTAACTGATCACGGCGGCCTTGGAGGCGCAATACGCTTCGGCGCCCGGCAGGCCGCGGATGCCGGCCACACTGCCGATGCCGACCAGTCGTCCGCTGCCCTGGGCCCGCATGGCGGGCACGAACGGCGTGAAGGTGGCGGCGCTGGCGACCACGTTGGTGGCAATGATGGATTCGAAGACTTGCAAGTCTTCCGCGTATTCGGTCAACGTGCCGGCCGAGATGCCGGCATTGGCGATCACCACATCGATGCCGCCGGCATAGGCGAGGAAGGCTTGCGCCGCTGCGGCCAGTGCGGCATGGTCGCGCACGTCGACCGCGTAGGAACGGTGGCGTGCGCTGTGCTGCAGGCCGCCGATCAGGGTATCGAGTGCATCCTGACGGCGTGACAGCAGGCCGAGCGTCGCGCCCTGCGCCGCATACTGCGCCGCCAGTGCGGCACCGAGGCCGCTGGAGGCGCCGGTGATGAAGACGCGCAGTGGCGTCATGGTGCGACGGCGCCGGTGCTGGCCATGCTTATTTCTTTTCTGCCTTGGCTTTGGCCACCAGCGCATCCATCACCTGTAGCGCTTCGGCGTGCAACTGGGCTTCGCTGGTGGCAGTCTTGGCGCCTTCGTCGGCCATGCTGGGCGACGTCATGAAGCGGCCATCAATGGCGATCATCGGCCACGAGTCGATCTGGTAGGCTTCCATCATGGCGCTGGCGCGGCGCACGCTACCGGCAATGCCGAAGCCGCGATAAGTGTCGATGAATTTCTGACGGTCGATGCCTTGTTTGGCGACGAAGTCGAATACCTGCTCATCGCGGTTGAGGCGATTGCGGTTGACGTGGATCTCGGTGAAGATCTTGGTGTTGATGGCGTCGTTCAGCAGGCCCAGTGCTTGCAGCGTGAAGAACAGGCGCTGCTGCGGCAGGTCGGTGCCGGCGCGCGAGATGTGCAGGCGTTTGAAGACGATGGCATCGCCCTGTTTTTTGACCCACGCTGCCAGCGACGGATCGAAGGCGTGGCAGTGCGGGCAGGCGTAGTCGAAGAATTCCAGTACTTCGATTTTCTTGCCGCTGTCGGTGGCCTGGGCCAGCGGCAGGGTTTTGTATTCGACGCCGTTCTTTGGCTCGGCCGGTGAGGCCGCTGCCGACAGGGCGGTAAAGGTCATGGCGCTGAATGCCAGCGTGCCCAGAATTTTTTTCAACAATCGCATCAGGACTCCTCGGACTATTTTTGATTGCGTACGACTGCAACGTCGACGCCGTTTTCAGACAATTTGCTGCGCACCCGGTTCATCGCCTCGACTTGCTGGAACGGGCCCAGACGGACCCGATGCAGCACGCCGGTATCGGTGGCGCGGTCGGATACATTTGCTTCGAAGCCCAGCAAGGCCAGCTTGGCGCGTGCGCTTTCGGCATCGGCGATCTCGCGGAAGGCGCCGGCTTGCAGGTAGTAGATGTATTTTTCGTCGCTGCCGGCATCGGCGGCGGGCTTGGCCGGTGCCACGTTGGCGGCGCTCGGCGTGGCCGCTGCTGGCGCGGCCGCAGCAACTGCGGCCGGCTTGGCTTTTTCCGCCGGACCCTGGATCTTGTCGACCACGGCCTGCAGCGGATCGGCCGGCGGCGCTGCCACCGGTTTCGGTTCCTTCGCAAAATCCTTGGCCGCTTCGCGTGCTGCCTCCTTGTTCCCGTACATCGGCTTGTTCGGATCAGCGACCTGGCCGGCGGTCGGCTCGGTCGACTTGTTCGATTTACCCGATTTGTCGGTGAACGGCGTCGCGCCCTTGGTGATCGCCAGTGCGACGATGACCGCGATCACCAGGCCGATGACCAGACCGATAATGATGCCGACGAAGGTGTTGCCTTGCTGACGCTGACGTGCAGTAGTACCGAAGCGGAAAGTCATTGTGCGAAGTATCCTTGTGATGCCTTACATTTTTTCCGGAGCCGAGACGCCGATCAGCGCCAGGCCGTTGCGCAGCACCTGACGGGTTGCCACCATCAGCGCAATCCGGGCTGCTTTCAGTGCTGCATCGTCGACCAGCACGCGCTCAGCGAAGTAGAAGCTGTGCAGGTTGGCGGCCAGATCGCGCAGGTAGAACGCAACCTGGTGCGGACCCAGTTCCGACTGGGCGCGGGCCAGCGTTTCCGGATAGGCGGCCAGCGTTGCCAGCAGCGTCGCTTCGGTCGGCGCGGTCAGCGGCGACAGGTCGACCTCGGCCAGTGCGGCTTCGTCGCCGGTCCATTGTTCCAGCATGCGGCAGATGCGCGCGTGCGCGTACTGCACGTAATACACCGGATTTTCGTCCGAGGTTTTCAGCGCGACGTCGACATCGAACACGAACTCGGTGTCGGCCTTGCGCGAGATCAGGAAGAAGCGCACCGCGTCGCGGCCCTTGGCGATGTCACCGCCGCCCGCCCATTCGATCAGGTCGCGCACGGTGACGTAAGACCCGGCGCGTTTCGAGATTTTCACCTCTTCGCCGTCCTTTATCACGGTGACCATTTTGTGCAGCACGTAGTCAGGGTAGCCTTGCGGGATGCCCATGTGGACAGTCTGCAGGCCGGCGCGCACGCGGGCGATGGTGCCGTGGTGGTCGGAACCCTGCACGTTGATGGCCTGATTGAAGCCGCGCTGGAACTTGACGATGTGGTAGGCCACGTCCGGCACGAAGTAGGTGTAGGTGCCATCGGTCTTGCGCATCACGCGGTCTTTGTCGTCGCCGAATTCGGTGGTGCGCAGCCACAGCGCGCCGCCTTCTTCAAACGTCTTGCCCGAGTTGTTCAGGGCGGCGACCGCAGCATCGACCTTGCCGTCGGCGTACAGCGACGATTCGAGGTAGTAGTTGTCGAACTTGACGCCGAACGCTTGCAGGTCGATGTCCTGCTCGTTGCGGAGATAGGTCACGGCGAAGGCGCGGATCGATTCGAAGTCGTTGACGTCACCGGAGGCGGTGGCCGGCGAACCGTCCGAGGCCGACACGGTTTTCTTGGCCAGGAAGTCGTTCGCGATATCTTGAATGTAATCGCCGTTGTAGGCCGATTCCGGCCATTCGGCATCGCCCGGCTTGAAGCCGCGGGCGCGTGCCTGTACTGAGGTGGCCAGGGTCTGGATCTGGACCCCGGCGTCGTTGTAATAGAACTCGCGGGTGACCGCGTAGCCTTGCGAACCAAACAGCGACGACAGCGCATCGCCCAGTGCGGCCTGACGGCCGTGGCCGACGTGCAGCGGGCCGGTCGGGTTGGCCGAGACGAATTCGATGATCACGCTCTGGCCGCTGCCGGTGCTGCTGTTGCCGTAGGCGGCGCCTTGCTGCAGCACGGCCTTGACCACGGCCTGCTTGGCGGCCGCGCTGACGCGCAGGTTGATGAAGCCGGGACCGGCGATATCAGCCGCTTCGACCAGACCTTTGCCGGCCGGATTGTCGAGCAGGGCGGCGACCACCTTGGTGGCCAGCTCACGCGGATTCATTTTCAGCTGCTTGGCCAGCTGCATGGCGATATTGCAGGCGACGTCGCCATGCGACGGGTCGCGCGGGCGTTCCAGTACCACGTTGGCAGTGATGTCGGTGCCTGCCAGCAGGGGGGCGAGGGCGGCCTGGAACAGGGCAGTGAGGTCTTGTTTTTGTTGGGCGAGCATGAGCAGTCTGGCGGCGGGGCCGCGCTAAATAGGCAAAATAAACGTCGGAAAGCGAAAACGGCCGGCGACCAGGCACCGGCCAAACAGCGGTAATTATACTGGTTTACCATGCACGGAAACCCGCTCATTGTGCCTGTGGAGTAAGCACTGCTGTATACTGCGCGATCGCAGCTGCCGGCCCAGTGGGGATCGGGCGCGGAATCAACCTGGAATTAGCATATGAATAAGCCGCGTTCGACGCTCTCCCTGAAGTCTCCTGCCAGCACCACCCCGAAAGTGCGGGCCAGCCATGCGCGCGCGCTGAAGCCGGCGCTGCAAACCGACTTCAAGACCGGACTGAAGCCCGATTCGCTGGCTTTCAGCCTGATGGGCGCGGCCCACGCCGTGGCACAGGTGCGCACCGGCACCGCGCTGCCGCAGGCGCTGGCCCAGGTCGCGGCCCGGCATGACGCCAGCCCGCAGGCGCGCGGCGCGATGCAGGACATTGCCTACCGCTGCATGCGCCAGCTGGGCCAGAGCGAAACGCTGATCGGCCTGATGGCACCGAAAGCGCCGGAACCGCTGGTGGCGGCGCTGCTGTCGTGCGCGCTGGCGCTGATCACGGCGCCCGACGCCACCGCACCGTACGAAGAATTCACCGTGGTTGACCAGACCGTGACGGCGGCCGATGCTCATCCGGACACGGCGCGCGCCAAAGGCATGGTGAATGCCGTGCTGCGCCGCTTCCTGCGCGAGCGCAAGGCGCTGCTGGAGACGGCACGGCTGCAGCCACTGGCGCTGTGGAATTATCCGCAATGGTGGATCACGGCGACGCAGGCGGCCTGGCCGGCCCAGTGGCAGGCCATCCTCGCGACCGGTAACACGGCGCCGCCGCTGACGCTGCGCGTCAACCCACGCCGCAACACGGTGGAACAATATCTGGCCACGCTGGACGCGGCTGGCATCGGCGCTACCCGTATCGGCCCGTATGCGGTGCGGCTGGCGAAACCGATCGGGGTGCACCTGATTCCCGGTTTCGACGACGGTCTGGTGTCGGTACAAGACGCCGGCGCGCAACTGGCCGCGCCGCTGCTCGAGCTGCGCGACGGCATGCGGGTGCTGGACGCCTGCGCCGCGCCGGGCGGCAAGACCGGCCATATCCTCGAGCTGGCCGACGTCGCGCTGACCGCGGTCGATTCCGACCCCAGGCGGCTG
>JBGSBQ010000183.1:0-6894 GCA_041730475.1 Sphingomonadaceae bacterium | reverse complement strand
ACGACTGGACGGCTCGCGCCTCGCAGCGGCACTCGGCAGCGGCGCTGGCGGCGCGGCCCGGCTGCCGCGCCGACGCGTGGCCGCGCCGCGCTTGCAACTGACGGTGGAAGACAGCGGCCCCGGCGTTTCGGAACAACTGGCCGGCCGCCTGTTCGAACCATTTGTGTCGTCCAAGGCCAGCGGCCTCGGCCTCGGTCTGGTGTTGAGCCGGGCCATCGTCGAAGCCCATGGTGGTACCTTGTGGGCCGACGTCGCCAGCCATGGCCTGTTCCGGCTGGTGCTGCCGCTAGCCGACCCTGAGCCGATTGAAACCCGCCCTACTGCAGGAGATTGAATGCCCCTAGATTTGACTATTTTCGTGGTCGACGATGACCCCTCGGTGCGTGATGCGCTGGGCCTGCTGCTCGGTGTGCGCGGTTACCGTACCGCCATGTTCGCCAGCGGCGAAGCATTTTTACAGGCCTGGCGGCCGGACTGGACCGGCTGCCTGCTGGTCGACATCCGCATGCATGGCATGGACGGACTGAGTCTGCAACGTGAGCTGACGGCGCGTGGCTGCCGCATTCCCGTGATTATCGTCACCGGACATGGCGATGTCAGCACGGCGCGCGACGCGTTCAAGGCGCATGCCAGCGATTTTCTGGAGAAGCCGTTTGATGATGCCAAGCTGATCGCCGCCATCGATGAAGCGCTGGCGCAGGCCCAGCTACAGCGTCATGATGTGCAGCGCCGCGCCCGCAGCGTCGAGTTGCTGAAGACGCTGACGCCGCGCGAGCGCGAAGTGATGCAGCTAGTGGTCACAGGCCAGCACAACCGCGACATCGGCCCGGCACTGGGTATCAGCGTGCGCACGGTGGAAGTGCACAAGGCCAGACTGATGAGCAAACTGGGGGTCGACAACGTGGCCGACCTGGTGCGCATGTCGCTGCTGGAGCAGGGCGAGTAAGTCTGGCTCAGCTGCGTTGCAGCGCGCGGGTGCGCTGCATGCGTTGCCACAGCTTGATCTTGCGTGTGACCTGCTGTTCCAGATGGAAGCGCCAGCTGCCGCGCAGTGCCATGCGGGCCTGACGCGCCGTGTGGGCGTCGCCGCGGCGGTCGGACGACAGCAGTGCCGCGCCGCTCTGGCCTTCCATGCTGGCCAGCACCTGCGGCGCCGGGTTGAACAGACCGCCGAGGAAGATATCGCGCACGCGCTGGCGCACGCTGCGCCCGGTACTGTCCGGCAGCTGGTAGGAATTCTTCACCACGCCGATATAAAAATGGGTGGCCGCCACGTCGAAGTGGGCGCGGATGGCGGCACTGGCGCCGCCCTGTTCAAAATGCGGCTTGACCGAGGCCAGCGCCGACGCAAAATCCAGACACCACTGCTCGCTGATGACGCGCGTGATCGACACCGGATGCTGACGATACGCCAGCAGCACCTGCGGCACATACACCATGCTGCGGCAGCGCTGCAGCAGGCGCGGCACCACGGCCACGTCCTCGAACAGGCGCTGCGGCGGGAATAGCGGCATCTCCAGCTGGCTGTAGATGTCGCGCCGGCAGACCTTGCACCAGACATACATGTGGCGGTCGCGGAAGAAGGGATTCAGCATCTGGTCCTGGCTGGTGATCACTTCGCCGACCGGATAATCCATATACACGTCGCGGTCCTTGGCGGGCGCATCCGGGTGCCACATGCGGAAGGCGGTGGCAATCACGTCCGGACGCTGGCTGGCGATCACCCGGTCCAGCATGGCCAGTGCGCCGTCCAGCAGGCGGTCATCGCTGTCGACGAAGGCGATGTAATCGCCACGGGCCTGCTGCAGGCCGGTATTGCGGGCTTGCGAAATGCCCTGGTTGGGCTGCTCGACCAGCCGGATGGTGAGCTGCGGATGGGCGGCCTGCACGGCGCGCACGATGTCCAGCGTGGCATCGGTGGAGCCATCGTCGACGATCACCAGTTCATGGTCAGCCTGCATCTGGGCCACCACATGCTGCAGGCAGTCGCCGATATAGGTGGCGCCGTTGAAGGTGGGGACGATCAGGCTGATGCTGGGGACGGGGCTGGGCGTCATGCGGCGAGTTCCTTCAGGCCGCGGGTGGCCTGGGTGGTATGGTCGGTGGCGCGCTGCAGTACCAGCGCGCGGTTACTGGATTCCTGGTCGCGCTGCTGTTCGCGGTGCCACAGGTGAAACACTTCGGTGGCATACGCGCCATCCTTGCGGTGCACGCCGGCGTGGTACAGGCGCAGCACCAGATCGGAATCTTCATGGCCCCAGCCGAGGAAGCTTTCATCGAAGCCATTCACCAGTTCGAGGTCGCTGCGCCACACGGCCAGATTGCAGCTTTTGATGCGGCGCCACGTAAAGCGGCGGCTGGTGCGGCCCAGATCGGGCAGCGTCAGCAGCAGCGGCAGCACCTTGTTTAGTGCGCCGCTACGGCGCCACGCCAGCTTGGCGCCGGCGCTCAGCCGCTGCAGGTCGAGCGGCTGGCCCAGCACCCGCGCCGTGCCTGCCTCGCTGAGCAGGATGCGGCTGCCCTGCACCAGATAGCCGCGTTGCGCCAGCTTGCGGTGCTGGCGGATGAAGTTACTTTGCGGAACGCAGTCGCCGTCGAGGAAGATGATATAGTCGCCGCGCGCGGCGGCCGTGCCGAGGTTGCGCACGCGGGCCGCGCGAAAGCCCAGGTCTTCCTGCCATACATGGCGCAGCGGCAGCGGCGCACGCGCCTGCAGCGCGGCCACACAGTCCCGTGTGTTGTGGGTGGAGCCGTCATCAGCGATAATGATTTCGAAATCCAGATCGTCCTGCGTAAAACAGGCGTTGACAACCGCCGTCAGCGCATCGGGACGGTTGTAGGTGGTAATGATGACGGAGATTGTTGATGCTGATTGCATAAAGTCGATGAGGTCGAAAACTGCCCGTATTGATTTTTTGCAAGAAAGCTTACAAAAAAAATGAATAATACCTTATCGACCGTGCCTGTTACCCCCTTCCGTCTGAAAAACGCCTTTATCCACAGCCTGATATTCCTGTTGCCCTGTCTGGCGCTGATCAGCAGCTTTGGCGTAGGCCTGTCGAGTTTCGCCTTCCTGCTGACGGCGCTGGCCTGCGCCGGCGCGGCGCGCCAGCCGCTGCGACGGGCATGGCCGCAGATCCGCTGGGTGCTGCTGGCCTTTGGCCTGAGCCTGGCGCTGGCGCTGGCCGGCTACCTGTTCGGCGACGCGCTGCGCCTGCGCGATCTGGAAAAGCCGACCCGTATGCTGGCCGCCGCCACCGTCATGGTGACGGTGCTGGCCTGGCGTCCCAGCGCCAAGGCATTCTGGTGGGGCCTGATCGCCGGTGCCGTGGCCGGTGCCTGTTTCAGCGTCTACCAGCGCTGGGGCATGGGGCTGGAACGGCCCGGTGGCCTGATTAACTCGATCACCTTCGGCGATATCGTGCTGTGCATGGGCCTGATGTGCCTGGCCGGTGCGCTCGACTTCAAGGGCCGCGCCGCGATCTGGCCGGGCTTGGGCGCGCTGGCCGGGTTGATCGGCTCGATCGCCACTGGCACCCGTGGCGGCTGGATTGCGGTCGGGGTGGCGATGGTGTTGTTCGTCAAATATGGCCATTTCCTGCGCGGCCGCTTCCGCAAGGGGCTGGCGCTGTCGGTGCTGGCGCTGCTGGTGGCCAGTTATTTCGTGCCGCAGACCGGCGCCCGTGAGCGTATCGAACAGGGCATCAGCGACGTGCAGACCTATTTCGGTGGCGGCAATACCTATACCAATGTCGGCGTGCGCTTCGAACTGTGGAGTGCGGCCAGCCAGCTGATCGAACAACATCCGTGGCGTGGCGCCAGCGCTCCGCAGGTACGCACGGAACTGGCCGCGCTGGTGGCGCAGGGCAAAGTCCATCCGTATGTGATGCAGTCCGAACACTTCCATAACGATATGTTGCAGGTGCTGGTGTACGGCGGCGTGCTGGGCCTGCTGGTCTGGCTGGGCACCTTGCTGGCGCCGCTGCTGTTCTTCCTGCGCATGCTGCGGCCGCCGGTGACGGCCGGTACCGCCCAGGTGGCGCCGGCGCTGGCCGGCATGCTGCTGGTGCTGGGTTATTTCAGCTTTGGCCTGACCGAGGTGATTTTCTGGTCGGTGCGCAGCACCATGTTCTATGCGTTGATGCTGTTCTTGCTGATGGGCTTGTGCCTGAATGCCCAGTCAGCGGCCCCTACCACGAAGGAATCAGCATGACCTTGCGTACTTTGGTGATTTCCCCCAATTGGATCGGCGATGCCGTGATGGCCCAGCCGCTGTTGCAGCGGCTACGGGCGCAGCATCCGGAGCGGCCGATCGACGTGCTGGCGCCGCCGGCGGTATCGCCCGTGTGGCGCCAGATGGCGCAAGTGGACACGGTGCTGGAAACCCCGTTCCGCCATGGCGCGCTGCAGCTGCGCGAGCGCTGGCGCTATGCGCAGGTGCTGCGTGCGCGCGGCTACGCCGACGCTTATGTGCTGCCGAACACGCTGAAATATGCGTTGATACCGTGGCTGGCCGGGATTACCCGCCGCGTCGGTTACAAGGGCGAGAGCCGCTACGGTTTGATCAATGTGATGCATCACGACGAGACGCCGCCGCGGCCGATGGTGGCGTTTTACGCGGCACTGGGGCAAGCGCCGCAGTCCACGGTGCTGGACGCGGCCAGCCGCGCCGCGTTGCCGCGGCCGCAGCTGCAGGCCAGTGCCGAGCAGATCGCGACGATTTGCTGCCGCAGCGGCATTGCGCTGGCGCGGCCGCTGGTGGTGTTCGCACCGGGCGCCGAATTTGGTAGCGCCAAGCGCTGGCCGGCCGAGCATTTTGCGGCGCTGGCGCGCGCCATCGTAGCGGCCGACCCGCAGACCCAGATCGCCTTGCTCGGTTCGCCCAAGGACCGCGAGGTGTGTGTCATGGTGCAGGCGGCGTCCGGTCTGGGCGAGGGGACGGTGTTCAATCTGGCCGGCAGCACCAGTCTGGCCGAGGCGATCGCGCTGATCGCGCGCGCGGCGGCGGTGGTCAGCAATGATTCCGGCCTGCTGCATATCGCGTCGGCGCTGAACCGGCCGGTGGTGGCGATCTATGGGCCCACTGATCCCGACCATGCGCCGCCGTTTTCCGATCTGGCGGCGTCGATCTCGCTGCGGCTGGCGTGCGCACCGTGCCGCCAGCGCGAATGCCCGCTGGGGCACCAGGATTGCCTGCGCCAGCTGGCGCCGGAGCTGGTGTGGCAGCGGCTGCAGCCGATGCTGGCGGTATCCCAGTCGCAAAGCGGAGGGCAGACCCCAATACCGTTTGGTTAAGGCGCAGATCGGCTGGCAAACCCCACCGACGCGAAGCCGGGGTCAGACGGGGACGCCGAGTCCCGACGGGTCTGAGGTATCCCGGTTTTGATGGACATCCGAAATAGGGGACAATATGTCCAAAAAGGATGCCATGAAAAAGAAACCCAAACCTGTGGTCGCGGCGGCACCCGCTGTTGCCATTGCGCCGCCGTTACGCATGACCTACACCAAGGAATTCAAGCTTGCCGCCTTGGCACGTATGGGCGATGGATTGCAGAGTTCAACCGCACTGGCAATGGAGCTTGGCATCCGGCGCAACCAGCTCTACAAGTGGGCCGCGCTGTACGACGTGGCTGCCCCTGCAGGCAGTTTCAAGGGTCCGGGAAGACCGCCGGCAGCGCCGGAGGAGGAGTCCAGCAGACTGAGGCGCGAGCTCGCGACGGCCAAGGAGGAGCTGGCCATCCTAAAAAAGTTCCATGCGTACTTGGCTCGTTCAAAGTGAAGTACGCGTTCATCGAACAATTGCGGGGCATTCACAATATCGATGCCCTTTGCCGCGCCGTTGGCGTGCGCAGGAGCAGTTACTACGCGGCGCGCACGCGCGCGCCGAGCCTGCACAGTACGCTGGATCTGGCGCTGCGGGAGAAGATCAAGGATATCCATGCGCGGCACCGCAGCGCCCTTGGTGGGCTCAAGACGTGGTACATGCTCAACCACGAAGGCGTCCAGTGCGGCAAGCACCGCGTGGCGCGCCTGCGCAAGCTTGACGGTATTGAAGCGCGCCGCAAGACGCGCTTCCGCGTGATGGAGAAGCACCAAAACGTCGGTGCGGCGGCCCCGGAGCTGCTCAAACGCGGGTTCAACGTCACTGCCCCGAACAAGGTGTGGGTGGGCGACATCACGACGCTGCGCACACACGAGGGCTGGTTCCATCTGGCGATCGTACTGGATCTGTTCGCCAGGCGCGTGGTTGGATGGGCGATGGGGTCCACGCAGCCGGCGGCACTGCCGATCACCGCGCTGCAGATGGCCATCGACCAGCGCCAGCGGCCGGTGGGCGTGATTTGCCACACCGACCAAGGTTCCGTCTATGGATCGAGCGCCTACCGCGACGTGCTGGCCGAACAGGGACTCATACCGAGCATGAGCCGCCGCGGCAATTACCATGACAACGCCGTTGCGGAGAGCTTTTTTTCTAACCTGAAGAACGAGATTACCCACCACACAACATACGCCACGCGCGAGCAGGCCAGGGTCGCCATTACCGATTACATCGAGGTGTATTACAATCATCTGCGGCCCCACCAAACTCTGGGGTACCGCACGCCCGTCGAAGCTGAAGCACAGCACAATGTGCTTAATTAATATGTCCACCAAAACCGGGACACCTCAGTCTGACCCCAGGTCTGGTCTTGGGGTGCAAGCGTACGCTACGGCACTTTAACTTAACCGCATGATGGTCTGACCCCGGGTTCTGGCCGCTGGGTCTGCTGTGTGCGACGCAATGCTGTATAAAGTAGGACAGCCCTTGTCCGGTAGTGGCTCATGACTAAATCTTCTTCCATCACTTTCTGGGCCACGGTGTTTGTCAGCGTGGTGTGTGCGTCGCTGGTCGTC
>JBGSBQ010000182.1:0-6927 GCA_041730475.1 Sphingomonadaceae bacterium | reverse complement strand
TGCTTTGACGGCATCTACGTGACTGGCGACATCTCCAAGGATTATCTGGATAAGCTGGAATACGCACGCCATCACCCGACCAAGTCGACCCAGCCGGAAGACGCAGGCCGTTCGCAGCTGAACCTGAACCTGGCGGCGACTGAAGCGTAACAGCCGCACTGGCGTCAAGCTGGGGTTGGCGCCTGGTCCGACCCCACGGTTTGTTTCTTAAGGTACCGTTGCGTGCGCTTGCACCCCAAGACAAGACCTGGGGTCAGACCCGTCGGGACTCGGCGTCCCCGTCTGACCCCAGCTTTGCGTCGGTGGGGTTTGCCAGCCGATCTGCGCCTTTATTTAACGGCATTAGGGTCCGAGCCCAGGGTTTGTTTCTGGGTTGCCGTTCGCACCTTGTCCCCATCTCTTCTGTCCTGCCATGACCGACAAAAAATCCTACGGCTTCACCACCACCATCCTGCATAACGATCGCCAGAAAGGCATCGAACACGGCTCGCTGCACAAGCCCATCCATACTTCCGTCGCGTTCGGCTACAGCGATGCGCGCCAGCTGGCCTCCGTATTCCAAGGTAAAGAACCCGGCTTCCGCTACGGCCGTCAGGGCAACCCCACCATCTCCGCGCTGGAAGACAAAGTCACCCAGATGGAGCAGGGCGTGGGCAGCATCTGCTTCGCCACCGGCATGGGCGCGATCGGCGCCGTGTTCCAGGCGCTGCTGCGCGCTGGTGACCATGTGGTGTCCTCATCCTTCCTGTTCGGTAACACCAACAGCCTGTGGCAGACCGCGGCCGGGCAGGGTGTCGGCGTCTCCTTCGTCGATGCCACCGACGTCGCCAACGTGGCCGCCGCGCTGACGCCAGCGACCCGCATCGTGTTCGTCGAAACCATCGCCAATCCGCGCACCCAGGTGGCTGACCTGAAGCGCATCGGTGAACTGTGCCGCGAGCGCGGCATTCTCTACATCGTCGACAATACGATGACCACGCCTTACCTGTTCCGCACGAAAGCGGTGGGTGCCGGGCTGGTGGTGAATGCACTGACCAAATCGATCGGTGGCCACGGCAACGCGCTCGGTGGCAGCCTGACCGACACCGGCGCTTATGACTGGAGCCAGTTTCCCAACATTTTCGAGAATTACAAGAAGGCCGCGGCGCCGCAGTGGGGGCTGGCGCAGATCCGCGCCAAAGGCTTGCGCGACTTCGGCGCCTCGCTGGCGCCGGAAGCGGCGCACCACATTGCGGTCGGCGCCGAAACGCTGGCGCTGCGCATGGAACGCACCTGCGCCAATGCGCTGGCGCTGGCGCAGATGCTGCAGGCCGATGAGCGCGTGGCCGCCGTGCACTACCCGGGGCTGGCCTCGCATCCGCAGCACGGCGTGTCGACCGAACTGTTCCGCAGCTATGGTTCCCTGCTGAGTTTCGAGCTGAAGGACGGCCTCGATTGCTTTGACTTCCTGAACCGCCTGAAGCTGGCGATCCCTGCCTCCAACCTGGGTGACACGCGCACCCTGATCATCCCGGTCGCTCACACCATCTTCTACGAGATGGGCGCGGAACGCCGGGCTTCGATGGGCATCGCCGAATCGCTGATCCGGGTCTCGGTCGGCATCGAAGACACCAGCGACTTGCTGGACGACTTCGCCTGCGCGCTGGAAGGCTGCTAATTCGCCGCCGCTGGCGGCGCGAATCACAGGTGCAGGTCGGTGCCAATACGGCCACCGCCCTGTACCGTCCCATCGTGATACAGGAATAACAGGTGCTGTGGGGTCTGCTGCTGGAATAGCAGACTCTTCAAGCGCTGCACCTCGGCCGGCGCCAGCTGCGCCAGATCATTGGTCGCCACCTGCAGCACATCGCGGTAATAGCGCGCGAACCACGGCCCCGCCGACACCCCGAAAGAATCTGTAATCAGCACCAGGCGTGGCAGCGGCGCGGCCGGATTCTGGTAGCGGTTGACGCCCCACAGCTTGGCCATCAGGTCTGGCATTTCCGGGAAGCAGCTCGCGCCGTTGCACTCCTGCACGCCGGACGCGGCAAAATCGACTTTCTTCACCTTGCTGTGCAAGGCCAGGCCCGGCGCCAGGCTATCGAGGTCGGATGGCAGCGTCTGCATCACGCTGGCCAGCGGCGCCGGCGCCGGCGTGGCCATCGGCCAGAAGCGCTGAACGCTCAGGTCGGCTGCCAGTCGAGGTCCGTCGCCGGCCCAGTGGAACCAGGTTGATGGGAAGATCGCAGCATCGGCGCGTGCCGCCCGCAAGGCGGCCAGCGGATACAGCACGTGTGACGCATCCTGCAGGCCCGCTGTCGCCAGTGCCTGTTCAATGGGTGTGGCGGCGACCGCGCAACGCGCTTGTAACCAGTCCGGCAAATCCTCGTGGTAAAGCACCGGTGCCGACGGCGCAATCAGCAGACGGCCCGCCAGATGCTGCTGCTCCATCACTTGCTGAAAGGTGCCCAAGTGCTGCACCAGCATGGCCCGCAAGTTGGCGTCAGCGGCATACCCGCAGACAGTCTGAATCCCGGAATAGGGTGCATCGACCGTGTTATAGGCCGACAGGAACAAACGGCCATGCTGGCCCGCGAGTAACTGGCGGGTGGGGAACTGGCGGAACAGCGTGTAACGGACCCGGTTATTCAGCGCGATCAGCTGGTTGCGCAGCCCGAGGTGATCATTGATCCACAGCTCGGCCTTGCCGGGCCAGGCCAGCGTTTCGGCCCAGCTGTGCGGCAGCGCCGGTGATGGTGCAAGGTTGCGGTTTTCGGCTGTGCCGGCTGGGGCTAATAATAGCGAGGCCAGCACGGGAATGGCGAATAGCAGGGTGATCAGGCCCTTGGCGGAGTGCTTGCGCATCAGAAGTGGAAATAAATAAAGGGGTTGTAAGTGCCGGCCGCGAGGCTGGCAGCGCAGGCCAGTAGGCCCAGTCCACCGGCCACCGTTTGCGGCAGCGGGTGGCGCAGCAGCGGTGGCGCGCGCCACAGCGCCAGTGCGCTGCCGATGACGATGGCGGCCCATTGCGCGGCCTGCACATCCATCTGCCACGGATGGGCCAGCGGATCGGCGTGCGAGCCGCCGGCCAGCGCCTGCAGGTAGCGCAGCGCGTAGGGCAGGTCGCTAGCGCGGAAGAAGACCCAGCCCACCATCACGCCCAGCAGCGTATAGGCTTGCGCCACGGCCGACGGCAAGCGCGCCAGCAGGCGTCCGAAGCCAGCCCGTTCAACGATCAGCAGCAAGCCATGCCAGCCACCCCAGACGATAAAGGTCCAGGCGGCGCCATGCCACAGGCCGCACAGCAGGAACACCAGCGCCAGGTTGAAATAGGTGCGCCACGGCGTGCCACGATTGCCGCCCAGCGGAATGTACAGATAGTCGCGGAACCAGCTCGACAGGCTGATATGCCAGCGGCGCCAGAATTCGGTGATCGAGCGGGCGCTGTACGGCTGGTCAAAGTTGGGCGGATAGCTGAAGCCCGTCATGTGGCCGATACCGATTGCCATGTTCGAATAGCCGGCGAAGTCATACAGGATCAGCAGGCTGTAGCAGATGATGCCGAGCCACGCCGCGGCGGCTGTCAGCTGAGCCGGATCGGTGGCGAACAAGCCGTCGGCGGCAACTGCCACGGTATTGGCAATCAACACCTTCTGGCACAGGCCCAGCAGGAACTGGCGCAGGCCGCGCCACAGACGCTCGTTGCTCAGGTCGCGGTGTTCCAGTTCGGCCGCGATCTGCTGGTAACGCACGATGGGGCCGGCGATCAGCTGCGGGAACATGGCCTTGTACATGGCGAAGGTCCAGAAACTTTTTTGCGCGCCAACGGTGCCGCGCGACACATCGATCAGGTAGGAAATGCCCTGGAAGGTAAAGAAGGAAATCCCCAGCGGCAGCACGATCTGCGGCACGGGCAGCTGGCTACCGGCGATGGCGTTCAGGCTCAGCGTGAAAAAGCCCAGGTATTTGTAGTAGCCCAGCATGGCCAGATTGATGGCGATACCGCCGCCCAGCAGCCACGCACTACGGCGCCGTGCCAGCCAGTAGCCGACGCTGTAGTTCAGCAGCGACGAGGCCAGCAGCAAGGGCACGAAACGCGGTTCGCCCCAGGCATAAAACAGCAGGCTGGCCAGCAGCAGCACGGCATTCTTCCACGGCAGTAAATAATACAGCGCGAGAAAGGCGGGCAAAAAGAAGAACAGGAAGGTGCTGGAGCTGAAAAGCATCGCGATTGCCGGAAATGCAAAAGGCGAATTATATATTGCAAGTTTGCCTTGCCGAAAAAATCGCCGCCCGGGGAGGGCGGCGTGATTCAGAGAGTGCTGAGTGCCCTTAGTGCCAGCTGCGCATCAGGCCGACGGCCAGACCTTCCAGTGCAAACTCATCGGCTTCCGGATCGACCTTGATGATCTTAAAGTCCGGATTCTCTGGCAGCAGCTCGACCGTGTTGCCGGTCTTGCGATAGCGTTTCACGGTGACATCGTTGCCGATGCGGGCCACGACGATCTGGCCATTGCGGGCGCTGTCGGTGCGTTTCACGGCCAGCAGGTCGCCGTCCATGATACCGGCATCGCGCATCGACTCGCCGCGCACCTTCAGCAGGAAGTCCGGCTTGGCCGAAAACATGGCGGGATCGACGTTATAGCTGGTTTCCAGGTTTTCCTGCGCCAGAATCGGCGAACCGGCAGCGACGCGGCCGATCAGCGGCAGCGACATCATCAGCGAGGGCGGCACCTTCGACAGTGCCGGCTCCGCGTGCACGCCCAGCAAACGGATGCCGCGCGAGGTACCGGCCGCGATTTCGATCGCCCCCTTGCGGGCCAGCGCCTGCAAGTGTTCCTCGGCCGCATTGGCCGACTTGAAGCCGAGCTCGTTTGCGATTTCGGCGCGGGTCGGAGGGAAGCCAGTATTCTCGATGGCATCCTTGATCAGATTAAGAATTTGTTCCTGACGTGCGGTGAGCTTGATCATGGGTGCGGGGCCGCCTGAGGGCCTGTGTATATAGACAGACTGTATTTTTGTACAGTGCGCCCCGCAATGCAAGGAATTTTGTTGCTTTCAACGAAATAATGCCAAAAACCGGGGTCAGGTCTGCCAATCGCTCATAAAATGCCACCCCGCATTGCAAGCGGGAATTTTATGAGCGATTGGCAGACCTGACCCCGGGTCTGACCCCGGGGTTGAGTTTTGGCGGGAAAGCTGCTATAGTCGCCGGCTTACCTCTTCCCACACCTGTCTTGACGCCAGGGTGGGCTATTACTACAGTCCTTAAGGGAGTTTGCATGCGTCACTATGAAATCGTATTTATCGTCCATCCGGACCAGAGCGAGCAAGTGCCCGCGATGATCGAACGCTACAAAGCTAGCGTAACCACCCGCGGCGGCGCCGTGCACCGTGTTGAAGATTGGGGTCGTCGTCAGATGGCTTACTCGATCCAGAAACTGGCTAAAGCACACTACATCTGCATGAACATCGAATGCGACAACGAGACCCTGGTCGAGCTGGAAACCGCCTTCAAATTCAATGATGCCGTGTTGCGTCACCTGACCGTCAAGATGAAGAAAGCGGAAACCGCTCCTTCGCCGATGATGAAGTCGGTACAACGTGAAGATGCAGCGAAATCCCACCGCGCTGAAGCCCCTGCGGCTGCAGCTGCTCCTGCGGCTTAATTGTTGTCGAAATCCGAGCTGAACCAGCTCCACAGTGAATCTTAGCCGATTTGTTGCCCTCATCGCCGAACGGGACGCCTTGCGCTATACCCCGGCCGGCATGCCGATCGTGAATGCTGTACTCCAGCACCGATCACAGCAGGTGGAGGCGGGCATCGCCCGGTTGAGCGAGTTTGAAGTGTCTGCCGTTGCGGCAGGCGAAATTTCAAGCCGCTTCAGCCAGACGCCACTGGGTGGAACCTATGAGTTCACAGGATTTCTGAACAAGAAGCATCGCAATAGCAAAAGCCTGGTATTTCACATCATTGATTTTCGTGCCGTCACTGACGGTGCACATTTAGATACAGGAGCCTAAAATGGCATTCGGTAAAAAGTTCGACAAAAACAAGCTCAAGCTGAAAGAAAAGCGCAAGCAACAAAATCCATTGTTCAAACGTAAGAAGTTCTGCCGCTTCACCGCTGCACACGTTGAACAAGTTGACTACAAAGACGTCGACACCCTGAAAGACTTCGTCCAGGAAAACGGCAAGATCATGCCAGCACGTCTGACCGGCACCAAGGCGCACTACCAGCGTCAAGTTGACACCGCCATCAAACGCGCTCGCTACCTCGCGCTGCTGCCTTACACCGATCTGCACCACGCTTAATTGGCGTCGTCTAGATAAGATCCTGGAGAAGAACTATGCAAATTATTCTGTTAGAAAAAGTCGTCAACCTGGGCAACCTGGGTGAAGTCGTTAAAGTTAAAGACGGTTACGCACGTAACTTCCTGATCCCACAGAAGATGGCGCGCCGTGCGACCACCGCTGCTGTGGCTGAATTCGAAGTCAAACGCGCTGAACTGGAAAAAGCTGCTGCCGCTAAACTGGCCGCTGCCCAAGCCCAAGGCGAGAAACTGAACGGCATGACCGTGACCGTTTCGCAAAAAGCTGGTGTTGATGGCCGTCTGTTCGGTTCCGTCACCAACTTCGACATCGCTGAAGCCCTGAGCAAAGCTGGTTTCGCTGTTGAAAAAGCCGCTGTCCGCATGCCTACCGGCCCGCTGAAGACCGTTGGCGAGCACCCAGTCAGTGTTGCTCTGCACACCGACGTGGTAGTTGAAGTGACCGTTGCCGTGGTCGGCGAAGCTGCTTAAGCTTCCCTACTACGCTGCAAGAAAAAGCCGGGCTTGCCCGGCTTTTTTTATGTCATCATCCTGTAATATTTCTCGCCGGTTTTTTTTCCAATTCCAGTAAGCGGGTATAATGCGCGCCATGAACACCCCCTCAGATCCACAAGT
>JBGSBQ010000181.1:0-6980 GCA_041730475.1 Sphingomonadaceae bacterium | reverse complement strand
GACAGCACCACCCGCAAATTGCTGTGCATGGCTTGCATGTGCATCAGCCGTTCATCGAGCGCGGCGCCGGCCCACAGGGCCAGCATCAGCGTTAGCACCACGGACACCGATCCCTGCAAAATTGCCGCGATCGAAATCTTGTGCTTTCCGATAGGCAGCACCGTATCGTCCAGATAATCGAATACATCGACCCAGATGCCGGTGATATACAGCACGAAGGCCAGCCAGACCAGCAACTGGAAGATTTTTTCGAATGTCAGCATGGCCGGGCTGACGTCGCCTTCGCGCGCAAAGATGCGGCGCAGCAGGTAGAAGGTGAACCGGATCACCACCAGCGAACCAAAGATCGGCAGCGCTACCTTCAGCAGGTTGACATGGTGCCAGCGCGCCAGAATGGTTTTGGCCAGCGCCAGCAGGCAGACGATGGCGATCGGGCCGACCACGCGGCCAAAGCTTTCGACGCCGAACTGCATCACGCCATGCCGCTCATCCTTGCTGCCAAACAATGATTTCAGCGCCCGCGCCAAGCCCCAGCCCAGCAGAACAGATAGCGCGATGGCGCCCAGTTGCCACAGCAAGCTGGGGTCATTCAAATCGCCGAGCAGGTCAGTCAGCAGGTTGGTGAGCGGTTTTGAATTCATGAACAAGGACAGTGGATGGCTGAGGATGACAGATTAGCGTAAACAGCAACGCTACTGGAACGGACTGCGGCGCCTTTGCCCCCAAGGGCACAAAACTGGAACGGACTGCGGCGCCTTTGCCCCCAACGGCACAAAGCTGGGGTCAGACCCGTCGGGTCTGACCCCAGGGTTTGCTTTGGGGGTAAAAATTACCGCGCTAACCCGCTGAAAAATGCAAAAAGGCCGGAATCCCGGCCTTTTTCAACGACTTACTCGTCGCCAGCTTCGGCATCGGCATCGGCATCGGCATCGGCCGCATCCTGCACCGGGACCACTTTCTTGACCATCGGCTTGCGCTCGAATACGGCGGCGAAGAAGCCATCCGTTTGGTGCTTGTGCGGCAACAGTTTCAGATAATCACCCATCTCCAGCGCAATTTTCTGCTCCGCCAGCACCTTGCTCATCGGCACCAGATCAAATTCTGGATGCGACTCCAGGAATTGCTTGGCGATAAATTCGTTCTCATCTTCCAGGAAACTGCAGGTCGCATACACCAGACGGCCGCCGCCCTTCAGCAGACGCGCAGCGCCAGCCAGAATCGCCGCTTGCTTGACTTGCAACTCAGCCACGGCGCTTGGCTGCTGGCGCCATTTGACGTCCGGATTGCGCCGCAGGGTACCCAGGCCCGAGCAGGGTGCATCGACCAGTACGCGGTCGATCTTGCCGGCCAGACGCTTGATCTTGGCATCGCGCTCGTGCGCGATCTGCACCGGATGCACGTTCGACAAGCCGCTGCGCGCCATCCGTGGCTTCAGCTTGGCCAGACGCTTTTCCGACACGTCAAATGCATACAGGCGACCGGTATTGCGCATGATGGCGCCCAGCGCCAGCGTCTTGCCGCCCGCGCCAGCGCAGAAGTCGACCACCATCTCGCCGCGCTTGGCGCCGACGATCTGCGACAGGATCTGGCTACCCTCGTCCTGCACCTCGATCGCACCGCTCTTAAACAGCGGCAGGTTTTGCAGCGCCGGCTTTTGCAGAATGCGCAGGCCCAGCGGCGCAAACGGCGTCGGCGTGCTGCGGATCGGCGCCAGCGCCAGTTCCGCCGCGACATCTTCCCGGTTCGCCTTCAGGCTGTTGACGCGCAGGTCCAGCGGCGCCGGCGTATTCATCGCATCGGCCAGCAGCAGGGTTTCTGCTTCGCCCATCTGCTCGACCAGCTTGTCAAACAGCCATTTCGGCATATTCGAACGCATCGACTTGTGCATCAGCTTGCGGTCGATCTGCAGAATGCGGTCCAGCCATTCGACTTCTTCGTCGCTCAGGCCGCCCAGCGACTCGATACCGACGGCATCGCCCATGCCCAACAGGGTCAAACGGCGCATGGTGGCGCCGCCACCCGCTTCCGAGAAGTCGGTGAAGAACGATTTATTGCGCAGGACGTTGTAAATACATTCAGCAATGGCGCCGCGTTCGCGTCCGCCCAGACGGGGATGGTCTTTGAAATAGCGCGACAGGGTGGTGTCGGCCGGCGCGGCAAAGCGCAAAATCTCGCGCAACACTTCTTCGGCGTTGGCGAGTATCGCTGGTGGCAATCTCATGGTGTTCCTTGGTTAGATTTTTGTTGTGTGGTCCACGTGGACCTTGCCTTGCTCAATCGACAACCTGCCTTCGACAAACCAGCGGATCGCGCGCGGGTAGAGCTCATGCTCTTGCGCCAGCACGCGGGCAGACAGGGTTTCCACCGTGTCGCCCGGCAGCACCGGGACGGCGGCTTGCGCCACCATCGGGCCGTGATCGAGTTCAGCTGTTACGAAATGCACCGTCGCGCCATGCTCAGGCACGCCGGCGGCGAGCGCCTGCGCGTGCGTTGCCAGCCCTGGGAACAGGGGCAGCAGCGAAGGATGGATATTGAGCATGCGGCCGGCATAATGTTCGACAAATTGCTCAGTAAGTATCCGCATGAAGCCGGCCAGCACCACCAGATCGGGCTGGAAGCCGTCGATCACACGCTGCAAGGCGGCGTCGAACTCGGCGCGGCTGGCATAGTCTTTGTTGGGGACGACGGCGGTCATGATTCCGTGTTCAGCAGCGAACGCCAGGCCTGCGGCGTCGGCGCGGTTGCTGATGACGGCGGCGATACGGGCCGGCCAGCGTTCGGCCTGAGCCGCGCGCACAACCGCTTCCATATTGCTACCGCGACCGGAAATAAGGATGACGATGTTTTTCATAGCCCGCATTGTACCTGTTGATGCGGGGTCGACCAAGATTTGGCCTTAAAATGGTGCGTCGCAACAGGGAAAATCGGGCGGCATCGGGGCTCCATCGCCGTGCCAGGCACGGGCGCCGGGAGCGGCGGGCGGGCTTACTCGAAGGAGTAGAAGACCCGGAACGGCACGTTCTTGTCAGTCCAGTAGTCGGCGGCGTCGCGGAACACGTCGAGCAGCGTCTCGCGCGCTTCCTTGTCGAATTTCTGAGTGTTCGGCAATTGCTCCAGCACGATCAGGAAGCCGGTCTGCGGGCCTGCCTGGAACATGGTCTCGGTCAGGGTCTCGCGCAGTCCGTCGAAATTCTTGCCTACGCCTTTAGGAAACTGGAACGATTCAGAAATAATGCCGAGAACTTGTTGTTTGGTAGCACCGGCCAAGCAGTGTGCATATAGAAAATGCTGCCCGAGACGGGCGGCCTCGTCTTGCAACTCCGCTACACGGAACGCGCGGATAGACTGGACAAGGTTAGGCGGCACGGTCATTAACAAACTCATGTTTCCCTCAATTCGACCTGTTATATACGGTGTGTTCACTTGGTTGTCGGGAGTGCCTATCAGTTAATGGTGTATGTAATGGTGTATGAAAATGTGAAAGATTCTCTACGTCAATCTATTCCCCTTCGCATATTAGGGTAACGTGTTGTTCCTCCTGAATCAACACGAATGTGATGTCTAACGCAAGATTTGTAAAAAACAGAAGCCTGATTCGGGGTTTTTGCCGTGAATTACGCCATTTTTCTGCGCCGGCGACATGCTCGTACAGGACACAACCGGCTCACGCTGCTGTTACAATTTGTTGCCATAAGCAACGTATTAACACTGGTTTCACCCCGGCGCCGGGATTACCATAGATTCATGCAAAATCGGAATCCCGATACGCCAGTCCAACATCCAAAGAGGCACCCTATGAATTTGCAAGCCAAACTGATTGCTACCGTAATAAGCCTGAGCACCTTGCCTGCGGCGTTTGCCCAGGCCGCCGATTTTGAAGACTTTGGCCGCGTGGTCAGCGTCAAACCCCAAGTGGAGCAGGTCAATCGCCCACGTCAGGAATGCCGCACCGAATATGTACAAGTCCAGCAGCCTGCGCCACAGCGCAGCGTCGGCGGCGCCATCATTGGCGGCCTGATCGGCGGTCTGGCCGGTAACCAGGTCGGCGGCGGCACCGGCCGTTCGGTCGCTACCGCAGCGGGCGCGATTGCCGGCGCCGTTGCAGGCGACCGCGTCGACAATGCCAACACCCCGAACAGCGGCCCCGTCACCGAGCAGCAGGTCAAGCAGTGTCGCACCGTTGATCACTGGGAATCGCGTACCAGCGGCTACGAAGTCACCTATGACTACCGCGGCCGCAACTACACCAGCGTAATGTCCTACGATCCGGGCGAGCGCGTGCGTCTGCGCGTGCTGGTGGAACCAGCCCAGCGCTAAGCGCAGCCGTCCCCTGCATCCCCCTCACTGCCGGCTCGCCATAGCCGGCAGTTTTTTATCTGCGCTCGACTTGCTTTGCGGTAAGGCAACGCGGGATAATGGGCGCTTACCTCCGGCCCCACCCTCCCCCATGCTGATCAAACGAAAATCCATCGAAAAAGAAGAATCCTCCCGCCCGGCGCGCAAACCGAAGTACGCGCCCGTGACCTTGTCGGAGCAGGATGGCGTGCGCTACCTGCACTTCGGCACCGAGTGGGTGCAAGGTGCCATGCGCATCCGCAAGCCGGACTGGCCGGAACTGGAATACGCGCAGCAGATGATGGCGTGGATGCTGTGGACCGCGCAACCGGCCCGCATCGCGCAGCTGGGACTGGGCACGGCCACCCTGACCAAGTACTGCTACAAGCAATTCCCCGCAGCTGAAGTGACGGCGGTGGAATTGAATCCGTCGGTGATCGCGATCTGCGCCTCGATGTTCAAGCTGCCGCCCAACGACGCCCGCCTGCGCGTGCTGGAAATGGATGCGCTGGACTACGTCAACGACGCCGACCACCACGGCACGCTCGATGTGCTGCAGGTCGACCTGTATGACGCCACTGCGCGCGGCCCGGTACTCGATACGCCCGAGTTCTATCAGGCCTGCAATGCCTGTCTGAGTGAAGATGGCATCATGACCGTCAACCTGTTCGGCGACCACCCCAGCTACGCCAAGAATATCAAGGCCATGAAGTTCGCCTTTGACCAGCTGATTTGCCTGCCGCAGGTACATGATGGTAACGTGGTGGCGATTGCCTTCAAGCGCCGCCGCGAGATCGATCTGGTAGCGCTGGCCGAACGCGCGGCCCAGATCGTGGCCGAGACCAAGCTGCCGGCCAAGTCCTGGGTCAAGAGCATCACCACGGCGCTGCAAAAGTAACGCACCGCACACTGCACACTGATAAGGCGCTGAAACCGATGGCTGCATCTCCCGCCCCCGCTGCCGCAAGAGCGCTCGACCTGCAGCAAATTTTCAGCTGGCTGCTGGCGGACGGCATCGTCGACAAAGTCAGCGTCAAAGCCCATTACGCGCAGGCCCAAGGGATACTCAAGAACACCAGCGGCAGCATGCACCCGCTGTCGGCGGTGGCGCATTGCAAGCTGGTGTCGCTGCAGCCGCCGCACAAGCTGCTGACGCTGGACTGGCTCAGTGAATGGCTGGCCGGCCACGCGCGGCTGCCGTTTGTCCGCATCGATCCGCTGAAGATCGACTTCACCAAGGTAGCCGACGTGATGTCGGCCAGTTACGCGGCACGCTTCAACATCCTGCCGGTTGAACTGACGCTGGACACGCTGGTCGTGGCCACTTCCGATCCGTTCGCACTGGAGTGGGAAGCGGAGATCGCCAAGATTTCACGCCGCATAGTGCGCTGCGTGATCGCCAATCCGCTCGACATCGCGCAATACATCACCCAGTTCTTCAGCCTCGCCAAGTCGATCAAGAAGGCCAACAAATCGACCGGCCAGGATCTGGCGCTACGTAACAACTTCGAACAATTGGTCGAACTGGGCAAGACCAACAAGCAGGTCGACGCCAACGACCAGCATGTGATCAACATCGTCGACTGGCTGTGGCAATACGCCTTCGAACAGCGCGCCTCCGACATCCACCTCGAACCGAAGCGCGACCTCGGCACCATCCGCTTCCGCATCGACGGCGTGCGGCATCAGGTATATCAGGTGCCAGCGGTGGTCATGATCGCCATGACGGCGCGCATCAAGCTGCTGGGCCGTATGGACGTCATCGAAAAGCGCCGCCCGCAGGATGGCCGCATCAAGACCCGTACTGCAGGCGGCCAGGAAATCGAACTGCGCCTGTCAACGCTGCCCACCGCCTTTGGCGAAAAGCTGGTGATGCGGATCTTCGATCCCGAGGTGGTGGTCAAGACCCTGCCCGAACTGGGCTTCCCGCCCGATGACGCGGCGCGCTGGGATGCACTGACCAGTCGCCCGCACGGCATCATCCTCGTTACCGGGCCGACCGGCTCCGGCAAGACCACCACGCTATATACCACGCTGAAAGCGCTGGCCACGTCCGAGGTCAACGTCTGCACGGTGGAAGACCCGATCGAGATGGTGGAAGCGTCGTTCAACCAGATGCAGGTACAGCCCGGCATCGACCTGTCGTTCGCCGACGGCGTGCGGGCGCTGATGCGGCAAGACCCGGACATCATCATGGTGGGCGAGATCCGCGATCTGGCCACCGCCGAAATGGCGATTCAGGCCGCGCTGACCGGCCATCTGGTGCTGTCCACGCTGCACACCAACGATGCGCCATCGGCCGTCATGCGGCTGCTGGAACTGGGCGTGCCCTACTACCTGCTGGAAGCGACGCTGATCGGCATCATGGCGCAGCGACTAGTGCGCACCTTGTGCCCGGACTGCAAGACGCCGGATGGCGAGATCAGCGACGAGATCTGGCACAGCATAACGTTGATGGCGCTGAGGACTTCGGCGTAGGTTGCGAGCTTGCCGCCATTCTTGGCTGCGTAGGCCTCCGCATCCTTCTTGAGCAGGAACGGAACGACATCCGGCTTCTTCGGGTCCTGTCCGCCGATCGAATAGAACGCGGCGTCGGCAAACACCTTGATGCCAAGCTCGTTGTCGACCAGGTAGACCGCGTTGAA
>JBGSBQ010000180.1:0-7021 GCA_041730475.1 Sphingomonadaceae bacterium | reverse complement strand
TGAACATTTGATATTTTAAGTATCACGAAGACTAGCTTCGTGTGCACTTCCATCAAACGTCCACACTTATCGACTGTTAATTTTTAAAGAACTTTATTCGGTACTGCTTGCTGCTGAAGCGTTGTGTTCAGCGCGAAGAAGAAAGAGTATGAAGCATTTACACCGTTTCGTCAATCTTCTTTTTTCTCGCTTCATTCTGCATTTGCATGCGTTGTTCTGCGAGGGGGCGAACTATAGCAAAGCGGAGGTGGTATCGGCAAGGCCTTTTTTACGGCTTGAGCATTTGATCGATCAATTCGATCCAGTGCCCTACCGGCAGCGTCGTCCCCGATTGCAGATGGCTTTGGCAACCGATATTGGCAGATACGATGCGCGTGGCCCCTGTTGCCTGCAACGCCGACAGCTTACGGTCACGTAACTGATGCGACAGCTCCGGCTGCAGCAACGAGTACGTTCCCGCCGAGCCACAGCACAGGTGACTATCTCCGCACAGGCGTACGTCCACCCCTATGCTGCGCAACAGATCTTCAACTTTGCCGCGGATGCGCTGCGCATGCTGCAATGTGCACGGCGGATGAAACGCGACTGGTTCCTGGGTTGGCCGTTGCTTCAACAGCGCCAGCAAACCTTGCTGCTCATCGCACAGGATTTCGCTGATATCACGGGTCAGCTCGGAGACGCGCTGCGCCTTGAGCGCGTACACCGCATCATGGCGCAGCAGGTGGCCATATTCCTTGACCGTGGCGCCACACCCCGATGCGGTCATGACGATCGCTTCAGCACCAGCTTCCAGTAAAGGCCACCACGCATCGATATTGCGGCGCATGTCATCCAGGCCGCCGTCATGGTCGGCCAGGTGATAGCGTATCGCGCCGCAGCAGCCGGCACGCGGCGCCACGACCAATTCAACATCGAGCGCCGCCAGTATCCTCGCCGCTGCGCCGTTGATGTTGGGTGCCATGTCAGGCTGCACACAGCCGTCGAGCAGCAGCATCTTGCGCGACTGCCCGCCGCGTGGCCAGGCCCGCATTGCCGGCAATGCTTGCACCTTCTCCTGCAAGGCCTTGGGCAACAGGGGCCGCAACAAACGCCCTGCCTTCATCGCGGGCCGGAAGATCCACTTGCGCGGCAACGCTTCCTTCAGCAACAGTCGCTGATAGCGCTGTCCAGCGGGACGGGGCACCTGCTGCTCCACGACCTTGCGGCCGATATCGAGCAAGCGGCCATACTGCACGCCGGATGGACAGGTGCTCTCGCAATTGCGACAGCTCAGGCACCGATCCAGGTGCAACTGCGTGCGCTGTGTCGCCGGCTGCCCTTCCAGCACCTGCTTGATCAGATAAATTCGGCCACGCGGCCCGTCCAGCTCATCGCCCAGCAGCTGATAGGTTGGGCAGGTCGCCGTACAAAAACCGCAGTGCACGCACGCGCGCAAGATCGCTTCGGCTTCGTCACCGTCGGCGGTGTTCTTGAATTGTTCTGCCAGATTGGTTTGCATGGTTACAGATCCTGATACATGCGGCCGCGATTGAAAATACCAGCCGGGTCGAAGTACTGTTTAAGGTTGCGGTGTATCGCATGGACGGCTGGCGCCAGCGGTTGGAATACAGCGCGACGCTCTGCGCCGCTGCGGAACAGCGTCGCGTGGCCGCCAAGCGCCGTCACACGGTCACGTAGCGCCTGCGGGTTGGCTGCGCTACGCAGCCAACGCTGTGCGCCGCCCCACTCGATCAACTGAGCCGTGTCATCAATCATCGACAAGGCCTGCGCCGGTACCGTGGACGGCAAAGACAGTCGCCACAACGGACGCTCATCCTCAGATCTCAGCAATGCATGCTGATGCTCACGCAAGTCGCGCCACCAGTTCGCGGCCAGCTGCGCCGTCATGGCGACGCCGCCCAGATGCTTCTCGGCCGCCGCCACCGCTGCCTGCGCGCCGGACAGGCGCACCGTCAGCACGCCGTCATGCCAGCACGATGCCGATAGTGGCAAGGGCTGTCCAGCCCATTGATTCAAACGCAGCAGCGCCTCGTCCTGCGCCAGTTCCAGCTGCACCGTTGCCTCCGCCGTTGGCCGGGGCAGCACCTTCAGCGATACCTCCAGCACCAGTCCCAGTATTCCCATCGAGCCGGCCAGCAGGCGGGAGACGTCGTAGCCGGCGACATTCTTCATCACCTGCCCACCGAAGCGCAGCGTTTCGCCGCGTCCATCCATCAGGACTGCGCCCAGCACAAAATCGCGCACGGCTCCGGCACTTGGGCGGCGCGGTCCGGACAACCCCGCCGCCAGCACGCCACCGACCGTCGCACCCGGGCCAAAATGGGGCGGTTCGAATGCCAGCATCTGGCCCTGCAACGCCAGTTCCTGCTCCAGCTCTCGCAGCGGCGTACCACAACGTACCGTGACCACCAGTTCGGTCGGTTCATACGCAACGATGCCCTGATAGCCAGATGTATCGAGCACCTCGCCTGCGGGCGTCTCGCCGTACCAATCCTTGCTGCCGCTGCCGCGCAGGCGCAATGCCGTGCGGGTCGCACCGGCACTCACGATCCGTTCGCGGAACTGCTCTACTATTGCTTCTATCGTCATGCTGCCACCTGCTTCACAAATTTGAACAAGCCGCCGCGCGCCTGCCGCTTGCCATACGCTGCGCAACGGTCCAATGTCGGTATCGCCTTGTTAGGATTCAGCAGGAAGGCCGTATCAAAGGCGCGTTTGACGCCGATGAAGGCTGCAATTTCCTGCACCGTGAACTGGCCGCACATGGCATCGATCTTTTCCATGCCCACGCCGTGTTCACCGGTGATGGTTCCGCCGACTGCCACGCATAGTGCGAGGATGGCTTCACCAAAGGCTTCGGCGCGCTCGAACTCGCCGGGCTGGTTGGCATCGAACAGGATCAACGGGTGCAGATTGCCGTCGCCGGCGTGGAACACGTTGGCGCAGCGCAGGCCATAGGTCGCCACCATGCCCTCGATGCCGGTCAGGACTTCGGCCAGACGCTTGCGCGGAATGGTGCCGTCCATGCAGTAGTAGTCGGGCGAGATGCGCCCGGCGGCAGGAAAGGCGTTTTTGCGGCCGGACCAGAAGCGCATGCGTTCCGCTTCGCTGTTTGAGACAGCGATGGCGCTGGCGCCCGCGCGCCGCAACACCTCGCTCATGCGGGCGATTTCCTCTTCCACTTCCTCAGCCATGCCATCCGATTCGCACAACAGAATGGCTGCGGCATCGGTATCGTATCCGGCCTTGACGAAGGGTTCGACCATGCGTGCGCTGGTGCGGTCCATCATTTCCAGTCCTGCCGGAATAATGCCGGCGGCGATCACGTCGGCCACTGCATCGCAACCGGCGACGACATCGTCGAACGATGCCATGATCACGCGTGCCAGCGGTGGCTTGGGGGTCAGGCGCACCGTCACCTCGGTCACCACGCCCAGCATGCCTTCGGAACCGATGAATACCGCCAACAGATCGAGGCCGGGAGCATCCAGTGCGGCGCCACCGAGTTCGATGATCTCGCCATCCATCGATACCATCCGCACCCGCATGACGTTATGCAGCGTCAGTCCGTATTTGAGGCAGTGCACACCACCGGAATTTTCAGCCACGTTGCCGCCGATGGTGCAGGCGATCTGCGACGACGGGTCGGGTGCGTAATACAGCGCGTGCGCTGCGGCGGCTTCCGAGATGGCGAGGTTGCGCACACCCGGCTGTACGCGAGCAGTGCGCGCCAGCGGATCGAGGGCCAGAATTCGACTCATCTTGGCGGTCGAAATCACGATGCCATCGGCAATCGGCATGGCGCCGCCGGACAGCCCCGTGCCGGCGCCGCGCGGCACAATCGGCACCTGCAACACGCTGCACGCCTTGAGGATGGCGACCAGCTGCGCTTCGGTTTCGGGCAGTGCCACGGCCAGTGGCAATTGGCGATAGGCGGTCAGGCCATCACACTCATACGGGCGGGTGTCTTCCTGCTCGGACAGCAGGCAATGCGCGGGCAACAAGCCGCGCAAACCCGCCAGAATGGCCAGTTTGCGTTCTTGCAGCAGCAGCGGCGAGAGATCGTGCGGCGCGTTCATGGGATACCTTGGATGCGGTGAAAACGGCGTCCAGTGTAGCCATCAACGGCGCACCACTGCGGTGAAAAAAATTAACCGCAGGGACGCAGATTTTTCATGCGTCGGGATCGCGGTCCGAGAACGCGGCCAGCATCCAGTCGATGAACAATGTCACCTCTGGCCGGGTACGGGTGCTCTGCTCATACACCACATAATAGGCGTGTGGCGGTGACACCAGACGCACATCGAACAGCTGCGCCACTTCGCCGCTGGCGATCATCTGCTGGGCAAAGTGCTGGCGCGTCAGGCCCACGCCGTGACCATGGCGGACGGCTTCCAGCAGCAGGCCCAGATCGTCCACCCGCAGTGCATCAACCGGCTCCGGCCAATCGAGGCCGGCCTGCTCGAACCACGGTTTCCATTGCTCCAGTGCGGAGCGCAGCAGCGTGGCTTTTTTAAGATCCGCAGGCGTGGCGAGACCGCCGATCCGCTCCAGATAGGCGGGGCTGGCCACGGCAAACGCGGGCTCGCCAAACAGGCGCGTGGTGACCAGGTCCGGATATTTTCCTGCGCCGAAACGCACTTCCAGATCGGTCTCATTCAGGCACAAATCGTACAGCGGCACCGACAGGAATACTTCGACCACGATCTCCGGATGGGCCTCGGTGAACTCGGCCAGACGCGGCATCAGCAGATAGCGTGCAAACGTCGGCGGGACGGTGATCTTGATGCGCGGCTGGACCGGCGCGCTACGGTGCGGTAGCGGGAAGTCGGTCAATGTGCGCAGCGCCTGGCACACCACATCCAGATAGGTGCGGCCAAACGGTGACAGCGTGACGGAACGGCCGTCGCGCACAAACAGGCGATCACCGACAAACTCTTCCAGCAAACGGATACGGTGGGACAGCGCCGACGGCGTGATACACAACTGCTGTGCGGCGACTGCAAAAGACCCGGCACGCGCTGCCGCTTCGAAAGCGGACAAGGCGTGCACAGGGGGGAAACGTCTGGGCATGGTCAAACACCTTTCACAAACCCGCGGCCTGCCGGCTCAGGACTACATCAGGCAGGCCGTCGGGATGTGCTCAGTGCGGCACCATCCCGGTAAATACATAGGCCTGCAACACCGTCATGATACCAACGATGGTGGCAAACATCAGGCTATGTTTGAGCGTGAAGCGGAACAATTCGGATTCGCGCCCCACCAGTCCGGTTGCCGCGCAGGCTACGGCGATCGATTGTGGCGAGATCATTTTGCCGGTCACGCCGCCCGTGGTGTTGGCCGCGACCAGCAAGGTATCGGACACGTTGATCTGGTGTGCAGTGGTATTTTGCAGCGAGCAGAACAAGGCATTCGACGAGGTATCGGAGCCGGTCAAGAACACGCCCAGCCAACCGAGGAACGGCGAGAAGAACGGGAACGCGGCGCCGGTACCGGCCAGCACCAGTGCCAGCGTCGACGACATACCGGAGTAATTGGCGACGAACGCAAAGGCCAGCACCAGACCGATCGACAGGATAGGACGGCGCAATTCCACGACCGTATCGAACAAGGCACGCACACCCTGCGCTGGCTTGAAGCGCAGCAGTGCCATCGACACCAGCGTCGACAGCAGAATAGCCGTACCAACCGCCGACAGCAGGTCCAGCTTGAAGACCGCCTCATACGCTTTCGGCGCGGCGACGATAGGGGTCATCTTAATGACCATCTGATCCAGATATGGTACGTGGAATTTCATCACGGTGCCGGCCAGCGCGCCGCTGCCGGCAAACAGCGCCTTAAATTGCGGCAAGCTCCATACCGTCACGATCGCAGTCAGGATGCCAAACGGCGCCCAGGCACGCACCGTCTGTGCGGTCGAGTACGGCGATTTGGTACGGATTTGGGGCGCTTTGCCACCGACGGGACCGCCACCGAAACCAGACAGTGCTGCCGTACCGCCACCCATCGAGATGGTGCTGCGCGCGCCCGCCTTGGCGCTGGCTGGCTGCCAAACTTTCAACAAAGCCGTCAGCGAACCGAGGCTGACCAGTGCCGAAGTAATATCCGGCAGTTCCGGACCGATGAAGTTCGACGTGATGTACTGGGTGACAGCAAAGCTGCCGCCCGCAACCAGTGCGGCCGGCCAGGTTTCTTTGATACCGCGGGTACCGTCCATCATGAACACCAGCCAGAACGGCACGGCCAGCGACAACAAAGGCAGCTGACGACCGGCCATGGCGCCGATGTGCATGGCGTCGATACCGGTGACCTGACCGGCGACGATGATCGGAATTCCCATCGCACCGAACGCGACTGGCGCAGTATTAGCGATCAGGCACAGGCCAGCGGCATAGAGAGGATTGAAGCCGAGTCCGACCAGCAGCGCCGACGTGATCGCCACCGGAGCGCCAAAACCAGCAGCACCTTCCAGAAACGCGCCGAAAGAAAAGCCAATCAGCAGCATTTGCAAACGCTGGTCATCGGTAATCGACAGCACGGAGGCGCGGATGATATCGAGTTGGCCGGTGCGGTCGACCACTTTATACAGGAACACCGCCGTCACGATAATCCACGCGATCGGCCACAGGCCATAGGCGAAGCCGTAACCCGCAGCAGCCAGCGCCTGCGGCACCGGCATCCCATAAGCAAAAACTGCCACGGCCAGCGCGAGCGCCAGCGTGATGGCGGCGGCGACATGGCCCTTGATGCGCAATACTGCCAGCGCGAGGAAGAAGAAAATAATCGGTATCGCGGCGGCCAGCGCCGACAGGCCCAAGCTGCCTAGCGGCGTGTAAATCTGATTCCAGGTTTGCATTGCAGTCTCCTCCACGAGTACAAGTTTTTATAAGCGAAGCTAAAAAGATGCATTGAGTGTAAGGGGGAGGCCACAATTTTCGGTGGCAAAATGACATGAAATGAATTACCCACAACCGTGAAAATAATTCACTCCAACAAGCGAGAACCGGGGTCAGGTCTGCCA
>JBGSBQ010000179.1:0-7043 GCA_041730475.1 Sphingomonadaceae bacterium | reverse complement strand
CGCCGGGTCTGACCCCAGCTTTGCCGTGGGGCTAAGGCAAGCGCTTGAAAAAGGATAGCACCCACCCGCAGGGGGAAGCGAAAAAACCCGCGCTGACCGAAGTCAGGCGGGTTCTTGCTTGTTTCACAGCATGGCGGCACGGGGCCGCCAGTGTTGGAAATTAAGCGGACAGTGCTTTCAGGGCTGCTGCCAGACGGCTCTTATGGCGAGCTGCCTTGTTTTTGTGGATGATCTTTTTGTCGGCGATGCTGTCGATGGTCGACACGGACGACTGGAAGATTGCGGTCGCTGCAGCTTTGTCGCCGCCCTGGATTGCTTTGCGAACTGCTTTGATCGCGGTGCGCAGGGTCGAACGCTGGGACGAGTTGTGAGCGTTTTGCTTAACTGCTTGACGAGCGCGCTTACGCGCTTGTGCGGTATTTGCCATGGAATTTCCTAAAACAGGGTAAAGGTGCGTTTGCAAACATTATTGTTTGCCAAACAGGTGCGTTCAGTGCGTCTGCCGAACCATGTGAGCCAAACTACTGCCTGCCAAACATTAGTGTCTGCGTAACAGAATTCTGTACAGCCTGCGATTATAGCGATGTTTTTGGACGGGAGCAATCCGAAAATTCGAAAATTGCTGCGCTCCCTGTCATTGCTGTGGTTTTAGCAACAAATAAACTTTTGGCATGTCAGGGTGACCTCAGTCGCCACCGCTATAATCACGCCCCATGAACTTGCTCAAAACCCTAGCCGCTATTTCTAGCATGACCATGCTGTCCCGGATTACCGGGCTGCTGCGTGACATCCTGTTTGCCCGCGCCTTCGGTGCCGGTGGCCTGACCGACGCCTACAACGTCGCGTTCCGCATCCCCAACCTGCTACGCCGCTTGTTTGCCGAGGGCGCGTTTTCGCAGGCTTTCGTACCGATCTTATCAGAGTACCGTAATCAGCAATCGCCCGAGGCGACCCGTCAGCTGGCCGACCATGTCGGCTCGACGCTGGTATGGGCCACGCTGATCGTCAGCGGCATCGGCATCGTAGCAGCCCCCTCGCTGTTGCTGCTGGTGGCCAGCGGGCTGGCGCCGGCGGACTTCGATGCGGCCGTCTGGATGACGCGCCTGATGTTCCCCTACATTGCCTTCATGGCCTTCGTGGCGTTGGCAGGCGGCATTCTGAACACCTGGAACCAGTTCAAGATTCCGGCCTTCACGCCGGTATTGCTGAACATCTCGTCCATCCTCGCCTCACTGTTCCTGCAGCAGCATCTGGAACAGCCGATTTATGCGATGGCGATCGCCGTCTTCGTTGGCGGCGTGCTGCAGGTGGCAATCCAGGTGCCGGCGCTGATGAAGATCGGCATGTTGCCTCGGTTATCGTGGAATCCGGCCTTTGGCCTGCGTGACGCCGGCGTACGGCGCGTACTGAAGAAAATGGGGCCAGCCGTGTTCGCCGTATCGTCGGCGCAAATCAGCCTGCTGATCAATACCAGCATCGCTTCTCGCCTGAGCGAGGGCAGCATTTCCTTCCTGACCTATGCCGACCGGCTGATGGAGTTTCCGACCGCCCTGCTGGGCGTGGCACTGGGCACGATCTTGCTGCCGAGCCTGTCCAAAGCCAATTCCAAGGGCGACAAGGAAGAGTACTCCTCGCTGCTGGACTGGGGCCTGCGCCTGACCTTTTTGCTGGCGATGCCAGCCGCCGTCGGCCTGGCGACGCTGGCCGAGCCACTGATCGCCACCCTGTTCCAGAATGGCAAGTTCTCGGCGGCCGCCGCGCATGCGTCGGCGCAGCCATTGATTGCCTATAGCGTGGGCTTGTTGGGGATTATTTTGGTCAAAACGCTGGCGCCGGCATTTTATGCGCAGCAGGACATCAAGACGCCGGTGCGGATCGCCATCGGCGTGCTGGTGGCAACCCAGCTGATGAATCTGATGTTCGTGCCACAACTGGCGGTCGCTGGACTGGCACTGTCGATCAGCCTGGGCGCTTGCCTGAATGCCAGCTTCCTGTTTGCCGGCCTGCGCAAACGGCGCATTTACGTGCCACAGCCAGGCTGGCCAGTATTCTTTGCCAAGCTGGTGATTGCCTGTGCGTTGATGGGTGCCACCGCATGGTTTAGTGCGGCGCAGGTCAACTGGCTCGCCATGCACCATCAAGTGCTGCTGCGCGCCGGTGCGCTGTTCGTGGTCATCAGCGTCAGCGGCGCGGTGTATTTCGGCGCCCTGCTAGCGATGGGCTTCCGCTTCCGCGACTTCAAGCGCATCGCGCGCTGAGTTGGCACGAAACGCTAGACGAAAAAAAACCCGCTACACAGCGGGTTTTTTCATTGGCAGCCTAGAATTAAGCGGCTTTTTTTGCTTTGCGACGAGCAACTGCGCCCAGCAGAGCCAGACCGCCCAGCAGCATGCCGTAGGTTTCTGGTTCTGGAACTGGCAGAGCCGTTACGGTCACGTCAGCCGAGTAGCCGTAAGCTTTCAAGCTATTGGTGGCCACGCCTGCCAACAGCAGCGAGAAAGGACCTTTGCCGGAGTAATCAAAGTCAGCAAATTGCAGCTTCTTGCCCGAGAACTCGCCGACTACCGAGGTGGTACCACTCAGCAACGTCGCGGTCTGATCCCAGGTGATATTCTGTGAGCTCAGGGTAACAACCAGGTTGTACTTGCCAGCGCCCAGGCCATCAAAGCTGATCAGGTCGTCGCCGCCATCGAGTACCGTGTCGATCGAGCTGAACGATTTCAGCTTGTCAACGGTCAGGGTTACGGTCTGGTCAGCAGCCGAAGCGCCGAAGGAAGCAGCAGCCAGCAGGGTAGCGGCGATAAATTTCAATTTCATGGGAATTCCTCGAAAAAAATTGTTTTATGGCTGCGCTTGCGCCAACCAAGGTAAGTTAAACAGTGCTACTGAGATGAATCATATCATATAAGCACGATTTACCATTGCAATTCTTCCATTTTAGATTTCATTAAGGAAATATTTATCGACAACATTTAAAATTTCATTATCTGAAATTTTTTTGTGATGATGTGTGTATTTTGACGTTCGCGTAAGTTGAATTTAATCAATTTCACGTCTTTTTTCATTGCTATTTGGCAATGACTCGACCGGCACTTCAGGTGGACTTTCGCCCCCCTCGTCAGAGGGAGGAAGCGCTAAAACCGGGGTAGAAACCGGGCTGATTTCATTGCCTGGCAACGCCACTGGTACAGCTGGCGGCACCAAACTGTTGTTTTGTTGCAGCGGCGCGACAGTGCCGCCATGATTGCTGGTCTCCGGCGCAGACATCACCGCCTGCTTGCCCGTCATCGTGAACTTCCAATCAGAAATATGTTGCCGCCCGTCGAATGCTTTGTAGCGCGCCGGAAAGTTACCAATTTTGATAGGTTTGGCATCGGACAGGCTATAAATCCCCACCACCCCGACCTTATCGGCCAGATACACGATGCCCCACTCCGCGTTGCCCGTCATCGGATCGACATAGATTTTGCGCAGATGGCGGCGTACCGTTGGAAAGCGCGGATCACGCAGCAAGTCCTGCAGCGTTGCCGGTTGCGCTGGCTTGCCGGCTGGTGTGACGTCAGCATAACTTTGTAAGGCGTCGCTGAACTCGGCACCAATCCGCAGCAATTCCTGCTCGGCCCGAGCACGCTGCAGCAGCGCGCCCAACTTGAGCGTGCTCGCTGTGACCAGTCCGATGATGGCCACCAGCACGATCAGGCTCACATACGTAAAGCCGCGCTGGCGCGCCGCGCTACCACTCGCTGTAGGGCTTGCCATTGCGGTCATTGCCGGGCGCTCCGCTCTTAATGGTGTAGACCCCGCCCTTGGCAGCGTCTTCCGGTGGCAGGATGATCCATGTCGCCGTACTGTCGGTGATCGGATCGATCGGCAAGGCGCGCAGGTATTTTTTCTCGACCAGCTGCTCCAGCGAATCCGGATAGCGCCCCGTGTCGCCATAAAACTGGTCGATCACTTCGCGCAGGTTGCGCAGGTTATCGGCCAACACCACTTCCTTCGATTTGTCGATGCTGGGGAAATAGCGTGGTACCGCTAGCGTCAGCATCAAGGCGACGATGCCCAGCACTACCAACAACTCAATCAGCGTAAAACCCCTTGCGGTGGTTCGGTTCATATCGGTCACCATTTGCGATAGGGAATGCCGTTCAGGCCAGTCTGGCTGGAGGTGCTGTAGACGTCGTACACGTCTTCACCTTCGCGCGGCTCGTTGGCATCGCTGGCGTAACTGCGCTTGCCCCAGGTCTGGGCGTCGCTGACGGCGGGATCGGCATGGAAAGGGTCGCGCGGGATCCGCCGCAGGAAGTAAATCTTGGCGCGCTTCGGGCTGCGCAGGTCGGGCACACCGTCGGCCAGCAACTCCAGCGTCTTGGGATAGCCACTGGCGCCCAGCGTCTTGGTGATGCGGCCGTCGTCATAGGCCTGTTTATAGGCGTCCAGCGCGCTGCGGATCTGCTGCAATCCGCTGCGCAGCTCCTGCTCATGGCGGCGCTGTATCGTCACCTGCGCGACCGGGATCACCAACGTGCCCAGCAAGGCCATGATCGCCAGCGAGACCAGTAACTCGATCAGCGTGAACCCTCTGGCGTGCATGACCCGCGCTGCGTTCATCATTGTCCCTGAGCTGGCGCGCTAGCCGGTTCGGGCACGTGTGGATGCGCCACCGCTTCTGGCGGCGCCAGGACAATCGAGGAAGGAACCGCCCCCTGCTGCACTGGCGGCACTGGCGGCACTGGCGGCACTGGCGGCACTGGCACTGGCACTGACATCGGCGGCTGCGACTGCGGCTGCGGCGGCACGGCTTGCGGCGCCTGCTCGGGCGGGACCGGCAGCGGCTGTACCGCGCGTGCGCCCGGCAGCGCCGGCAATTGGGCCGCCGGACGGGCACTCATATCCGGACGGCGTCGGAAGTTCGCCTCGGTGCCGGCCGAGAATTCGGACGCCGATGCTTCCGGACGCTGGACGTTGCGGATCAGATGCGGCGTGATCGACAGGACGATCTCGGTCTTCTGTTTGTCATCGTGCTGGCTGCCGAACAAGCGCCCAAGCATCGGCAGATCACCAAGGCCGGGCAGCTTGTTACCGGAGCCACGGTCTTCGCTGTTGATCAGCCCAGCCAGCACCTGGTTCTCGCCATCCTTCAATTGCAGCATGGTGGACGCCTGACGGGTGCCGATCTGGTAGGCCGTGGTGCCGGACTTGGTGGTGATGGTGTTAACCAGGTTACTGACTTCCAGTTGCACCCGGATCGCCACTTCATTATTCAGGTAGATGGTCGGTTCCGCATTCAGCGTCAGCCCCACATCGACATAGCTGACCGACTCGCTGGCGAAGCCTCCAGCGCCAGGCGAGATGGTGGTGGTAATCACCGGCACCTTGTCGCCGATGACGATCTTGGCCTTTTCCTTGTTACGCACCCGGATACGCGGGTTGGCCAGCAGATTGGAATCAGTGTTGCTCTGGTTGGCGGTGATGGTGGCATTGACGCCGCTGATGCCGATAGTGCGCTGGTTCAGGTTATTCAGGTCGCGGATCGTGATGCCGCTGCCGCTAGAAGTCGACAACGGCGACAGTGCAACGCTGCTCGGCCAGGTCACGCCCAGGTCCATCAGGCGCGAACGCTTGACCTCCAGAATCTCTACTTCCAGCATCACTTCCGCTTCCGGCGCATCCTGCAACGCGACCAGTTTCTCGGCCAGGCGGATCGCATCCGGGCTGTCGCGCACGATCAGCAGGTTGAGTTTTTCGTCGACCACCACATCGCGCGACTTGAGGATAGTCTTCAGCGTGTTCGCCACCAGCTTGGCCTCGGCGTTCGCCAGGAAGAAGGTCTTCACCGTCATTTCCTGGTATTCCTTCTGCTTGGCCGCCACGTTCGGGTACACCAGGATGGTATTACCGTCCATCACCTGCTGTTCCAGCTGGTTGGTCATCAGCAAAAAGTAGATCGCCGATTCGACCGTGCTGTTCTTCAGGAAGATCGAAGCTTTCTGGTCGGTCTTGACGTCTTTATCGAACACGAAGTTCAGGCCCGAACGGCGTGCAATCACTTCAAACACCTGCTTCAGCGGCGCATCGCGGAATTCGATCGTGATGGGCTGCTTGTAAGCCTTGGCCAGCCCCGATTCAACGGCTGGCGGCGCACTCCGTTCCTGCACTTCGCGCAGCAACTGGCGCGCCTTGTCGTGCTGCGGACGTTCGACCAGCACCGCATTGAGCTTCTGGCGTGCCAGCTCCCACTCGCTCTTCTGCATATGCTCGGCGACGCTGGCCAGCAGCTTGTCGTGGCGCTGGTTCATCTCCAAGTTGCGCAGTCCGGTGCGCGCGCGCTCGTCGGCGGGATCAATGCCAAGCACACGCTGGTAGGCCTGCGCCGCGTCGCCGTCGTTGCCGCCGACACTGGCGCGCTCGGCCTGTTCGATGTAGCGCAGCGTCGCGCGGTCGCGTGCCTGCACATAGGCCGCGCGATACTGCGCATTGCCCGGCTCGGCGGCAATCGCTTCGCGGAACTTCGACAAGCCGGCTTTCACCTGATCCCGTGCGACCAGATCGCGGCCATCGCGATACGCCAATTGCGCGGCGCAGCCGCTCAGCGCCAGCGCGACCAGCGCCGGTAAGGCGCTGCGCCGGGTTAGCCGTGATAGCCGGGACAGCTGCGCGAGCATGGGCCGTGCGGCCTGCTTGTGTGGGTGACTAGACATCAGTCGAGTGCTCCAATATTAATCTGTTGAACCTGATTTAACGGCAGGTAGGTCAGCGACATCCGCGGCGGCGCAATCGCATCGACCCGGTAAGTGCCCTCAATAACGGTGCTGGTGCGGACCACGTACACCTTGTCGGCGCGTGCCAGATACACTTCCCACGCGCCATCGGCCAGCGCTTTGCCGATCACCGTGTACGGCAACGGTGGCGCCATCGGTGGTGATTTGCTTTGATGCTTGGATACACAACTGCAGCCATGAAGTCTAGTCTTGCCAGAAGTTCTTCTTCTTTTGCAATAGTATCAGGAGAGAAAACTACCGAACCATCTTCATTTGTTATTACTT
>JBGSBQ010000178.1:0-7069 GCA_041730475.1 Sphingomonadaceae bacterium | reverse complement strand
GATCGATGTTGTCGGCCAGCAGCGAGTACAGATTGGCGCTGCCATCGCCGATGATGCTGGCATTGCTGCCCAGCGAAATGGCGCCGCCGGCGACAGTCGCGCGCACATCCAGCGCGCCGGCGCCGAGTAGCACGGCACCGTCGATGGTGACGCCAGCGCCGCCCAGTGACAGGCTACCGCCGCCCGTGCTGACGGTCTTGCCACTGGCAAGCGTGACGCTCCCGGTGCCGCTGGCCGAGCCAGAATCTGCGGCATTCGCCAGCAGGATGATGGCGCCGCCGTTGGTGCTCAGGTTGGCGTTGACCTTGATGTCGTTGCCAGCCTGCGCCGTCAGCGTGGTGCCGGCATGGGCAATCGCCACATTGTCGATGAAGGTCAGGTCGTGCTTGGCCTGCAGCACAACGTCACTGCTGGCACCGCTCAGCGTGGCTGAATTGATGATGCTGGTGCCGGTCTGGGCCCCGCTGTTGAACGCGGCGCCATCGGCCAGCGGCGCCGTGCCGCTGCTGCTGATCTCGATATCATACGGGTCCAGCAACCAGCTACCGCGCGCGCCATGCGCGGCACTGGTATCGATCCGCGCACCCGCCACATCAAGATACAGGCCAGAGGTCTCGACCTGCCCGCCAGCACCGCCGGCCGCCCCGCCACGCGCCGAAATGCTGCCGGCCATGCGGGTGCTCTCGTCGGCCCACACCACCACCTTGCCGCCAGCGCCGCTGCTGCCGGCGTCGGCGCGCAGCTGCACGCCCAAGCCCACCTCGGTCCGGCGCGCATTCGGCACGGCCGCATTCTTGCCCTGATAATCGCCGCCCACCAGCACGCTGCCACCGCCGCCGTCGCCACTGGCATCGACCACGGCATCGCCGGTCACGGCCACCTGCGCGCCCAGCAGCTGGATCTGGCCGCCATGGCCACCGCTGGCGCTGTTACTGGCGGTGGTACGGCTGCCCGCCTCGACCCGGGCAGTGCCGCTGGCTTTCAGGATGATCTGCCCCTGTTCACCGCGCACCGCGCTATTGGCATTCAGCGTGCCGCGCTGGCTCAGCAGTGCCCCGTAGATACCGATCCGTCCGCCCTGCGCCACCACCTGCCCCAGGTTCAGGGCCGCATCGGACGGCGCCGACACCAGCACCCGCACGTCCGGCTGGCCGGAATCGACCAGTTGCACACTTTGCCCGGCGGCCAGCAGCACATCGCCATTCGGCGCCGTGATCAGGCCGGTATTTTCGACGCTGGGCGCGAGCAGGAAAATCTGGCCGCCGGCAGGTGTCTTCAGGCTGCCTTGGTTACTGACTTTGCCCGCCGTCGCCCCGGCCGAAAACTGGTTGCGCCCGGCCAGGAAATCGCTGTTCGACAGGCCCAGACTGGACGCCACCAGCCCCTGCACATCGACCCGTGCGTCTGGCCCGAACAGCACGCCGTTCGGATTGATCAGGAACACCTTGCCATTCGACTGCAGCGCCCCGAGGATCTGGCTGGGATCCTGCCCGAGAATGCGGTTCAGCACCCGGCTGTCCGCGCTCTGCTGGATAAACCGGGTGATCTCGCCCGGTGCGATCGAAAAACTGCGCCAGTCGATGATGGTGTTGGGCGTGTTGACGATCGAGAACAGGCTGCCCTGCTGGTTGAAGGTGGCCTGGCCGTGTACCACCTGTGGCGATACCGGATTGGCCTGGGCGCTGCTGAAGCAGGCGGCGACGACGATTGCCAGCAACTTGCGGCGCAGCTGCAGCGCGGGCTTGCTGGCTGGCTGCTCAAGGTAGAGGAGAGTCATGGCGATCTCAGTACAGGGGGCGATGAAGCAGGAACATCAGTAAGCCAGGCCGAGGCGCAGGTGCAGGCGGTTGGCATCGTTGCGGCCGGTCGCGCCGGCCTTCAGCACATGGCCATAATCGAGCTGCAGGTTGACGTAGGTGGACAATAAGAAACGCAGGCCGACACCGGCACTGGCGATCGACGTGCTAGTCAGTTCACCGGCCAGCGCATGGTTGCGCGACACATAAGCGTTGTCGACAAAACCCAGTACCCGGCAATTCCAGTTGGCCCGGTTACTGCACAGGTTGGGCGTGTACACTTCCAGATTCAGGCCCAGGCCGGAATCGTTGGAAATCTCGCGCTCGACAAACCCGCGCACTGACGACGCGCCGCCGGCACCGAACTGCTCGCCCGGAATCAGCGCGGCATTCGTGTACTGGCCATTCAGCAGCGCCCGCAACTGCCAGTCGCCCGGCAGCACACGGCTCAGGCTGCCGCCCACGCGGACGATGGTGTAGTTGGCGTTGGCGCCGCTGCGGGCCCGGGTAAATGCATCCTGCCCGCCATTCGCACCACCGGCCACGTTGTGCAACACGCTGACGGTGCCGCCCAGTTCGCCCGTCGCCAGCGGCAGCGTGCCGACATAGCTCACGCTCAGAGGATGCACGGTGACATCATTGCCCAGCTGCTGCCCGAGCAGTTCAACACTGTTCTTGAACGCCTTGTAATCGAGGCCATAAGACAGCCGTGCTTCGAGCTGGCCACGCTTGGCCAGTCCCTGGTTATAGCGTGCGCCATACACCGCGCCCTTGCCGCTCACCGCCAGGTTGAACACGCCAGCCGCCACGGTGCCGGAATCCACGTTCGAATAGCTGGCATAGAAGTCGAGCGAGTCGCCCAGCGCGTACAGCGGAATGTGGTAGCCGGCGCCGTACACTTTGACCCGGCCCGGTTCCTCGGCCGAAGTGGTGTACTGCAGGCTGGCCACATGGTCCAGCCCGAACAGATTGGCGTTCTGCAGCACAAAGCCAAGGTGGGTCTTGCCGGTCGAGGCGGTGCCAGTGTTGTCGGCATTCAGCATGCCTTTCCAGATGCGCTCGTCTGCCACTTCCAGTGTCGCATCGACCTCATCGTCCTTCTCGCCGCTTTGCAGTTTCAGATTGACCTTCTTGGCCGGATTCTCATTGCCCAGCTTCAGGTTGCCGGACACTTCCTTCAGGTTCGGGCTCTGCCCTTCCTGCAGGGCCGGCAGGCTGCGCCGGATATTCGCTTCATCGAAGTACTGGTTGTCCTTGACCCGTACCCGGCCAATCTTGGTCTGCACCACATGAAAGCGCACCACGCCACGGTTCAGTTCCTGTTCCGGCAGCTCGATCGTGACCACGTTGTAGCCGCGCGTGTGATAGGCCGCCTCCAGCGCTTCCAGCGCGCGCTGGACATCGCCAAAGTCACGCTGCTTGCCCGCAAACGGCGCCAGCAGTCGCTCAATCTGCGCCGCCGGCAGCAGCGTATTGCCGGTTACGTCAAAGCGGCTGATTTCAAAGCGGATGGGAGCGCTGTCCGGCTCGGCAGCCCAGGCGGTCGATACTGCAGCGGTGAGGACGGAGGCGGCAATCCAACGCACAAGACGGAGTTTCATGGTCGACTCTTCGATGATATTGCTATTATTGTGCTAGTCGCGTGCTGGGTAACGATTCACGAAAAGCAATGCTGCAATGATGCTAGCATAGGCCCGCGACAGCATGCCATTATTGCCGCGTCAAAACCGGACGCGGGCCGGCTTTTGTTGGATTTGTGTCCGAACCGGCATCTTAACGGACTTCACAGTCGACCGTATTCGATTTGCTGCTGGCGCTGCCCGCGCCGGCGACCGGCGGCGGCGCCGAGAAGGCCGGCGGTGGCGTGAACTGCAGTCCGGGATTTTTCGGCACCACTACCGGTGGCTGCAGTGGCGTGGGAGTGAAGCCAAACTGGCCGGCCGCAAAATTCTGGGTCCCGCCCCGATTGCTGACATTGATCAGGCCATCAATCACTTGCACATACAGGCCGGGTGGCAGGGTGCCGGGCACAGGCGCCGGCGACGGGCCCTGCGCCAGTTGCAACGCCGGCAGCGGCTGCGCTGGCAAACCGCTGCCCACCCCAGCCGTACTGGCCAGCAGGTAGGCACTGCGCGCGGCCAGCGCCAGCGCTTGTTCCTCGGCCGACGGCGCAATCCAGTCGACGATGAAGATGGTGCCACGGATGCCGATGGTGGCACTGGGCGTCTTCATTTCAAACTTTTCCTTGTTGCGCTTGCCCAGCAGGCCGGTCACGGAACGCAGCCCGCCCTTGACCAGATTGAAAGAGGCGCTGTCGGCGCCCGGCCGGTCGGCGTCGAAGGCGAAGTTATCTATCTTCAGCGTGGTGCCGGGCTTGAGCGTGATCTCGCTGTTGTCGATAAATTTCAGCAAGGCATAGGTGTTCTTCTCGGTCACCAGCGTATCACCGCTCTCGACTTCCGACTTCAGCGACAGAATTTTCACCGCGCCATCGGCCTTGCGCGCCAGCAGCGGACCGCTCAGTTGCATGACCGTGCCCGCCACTTGGGCGGCCCACGCCGGACCGCCTTGCAGCAGGGCCAGCGTCAGCAACGCTGCCAGCAAGTGCCAGCAGCGCCATGCTGGATCAGTTGCAATACATCTTCTTGACTGGCTCATCTTTTTTGGCTCCCTTGTCAGCACTCGCCGCCACCTTGTCGTCCTTCTTGTCATCCTTCTTGGAATCGGCCGCCGCTTCGTCGGGCTTGGTCGGGCCGCCGGTGGCGCTGCTGGTGCTGGAGCTGCTGGTGCTGCTGGTGCTACCGGCGTTGCTGGTGCTGCTGCCAATGCTGCCGACGGCAGCCGCAGCGCCGCCGCTGCCCGCACTGCCGCCTTTCGTGGTCGTGGTCACGGTATTGATAATGCTGACCGTGGTGTTGATGGCCTGTGCCAGCGGCTCACCCGGCTGGTTTTGCCCCGCAGCGGCAGCCGCATCGGCGGCAGCTTTGGCAGCGGCATCGGCTGCGGCTTGGGCCGCCGCAGCCGCAGCAGCCTTCGCGGCCGCATCCGCAGCTGCCTGCGCGGCGGCATCGGCAGCTGCCTGCGCGGCGGCATCGGCGGCGGCTTTAGCAGCCGCATCCGCAGCAGCCTTGGCGGCGGCATCAGCGGCGGCCTGCGCCGCTGCATCGGCGGCAGCTTTGGCGGCGGCATCAGCGGCAGCTTTGGCGGCGGCATCGGCGGCAGCCTTGGCAGCGGCGTCGGCGGCAGCGTTGGCGGCCGCATCAGCGGCAGCTTTGGCGGCCGCATCAGCAGCAGCTTTGGCGGCGGCATCAGCAGCAGCTTTGGCGGCGGCATCAGCAGCAGCTTTGGCGGCGGCATCGGCGGCAGCCTGCGCAAGGACAGCACTGTCGGTGATGTTTGGAACGCTCCCCACAAACGCCACGTTCGGGGTGACCACCGATCCTTGCACCGCTGACAGCATAATGCTGCCACCGCTACTATTCAGCGAAGTCCCGTTGAGTGCGCTGATGCTACCGGATGAGGCTGTAGCACTAATACTGCCCCCTGACGACACGCTCAGACTCCCGCCCAATACGATGCCGGTCCCCGCAGCCAAGGTAATGGAACTGCCGGAACTGACTACGGCGCTGCTGTCCATCGCAATGCCGGTGCCAGCGCTCATGCCGATCGAATTACTCGATTGCAGCGAACTCCCCGTGGCCAACGCAATATTCGTGCTGGCAGACAAAGCGATGTCGCTGGCGTCGATCACATTGCTAATGGTGATCGGGCTATGCGCCGCCAACAGCACCTGGCCGGTATTGGGCCCGCTATGGATCGCCTGCAAGGTACCCGCCGTGTGGATACCACCCTGGTTGTCCACCAAAATATTGCCGGTCGTGGCTACCGGGCCGATCGCCAGTTCGCCGCTATTAACGATATTGGTGAGCCGCACATCCCCGCTGCCGTTGCTGGCAATGAAGGCGCCCACATGATTGGCCGGGTTGCTCAGTGTGATGCCATTGCTGGCCATCGCATGCAAGGTATCAGTGACCAGTGGCCCGGTCTGGGTAATTGCGCCGCCTTCGCCCGCATTCAGGGTAATCCCGCTTTGCGCGCGCACCCCGCCGATGGCGATATTGCTGCCGTTGCCCACCAGCAGCGCGCCATTCATGTCGATCGTGCCGGCCGCTTGCGTCAGATTGCTGACGTTCAGCGTGGCGCTACTGCTGGTACCGCCGAGCACGCCATTCAACAAGGCCAGATTGCTCGCCGTGAGTGCCCCATTCAGCACCAGGGAGCCGCCGTCCAGCGTCAGTGTGGCGCCGCTGGCAGACGAAGGGCCGCCGCTGCCGCTCAAGGTCAGGGCGCCACCGGTCAGCGCCAGATTGCGCCCGGCGCCAACGTTAAGCTGTCCCAGCGTGGTGCTGCCGGCGCTGGCATCATAGCTAATGGTGCCGCTGCCGCTCTGGATCGCCACCGCCAGCACGTTGGCGCCATCCGGTGCAATCCCGTCGAGCCAGTTGCCGGCCGCGCTCCACAGGCCACTCCCGCTGGCGTTGTAGGTCGATAGCGGCCGTGCCGTGATGGTACCGGTGAGACCGGTTGGCTGCGTCAGCTGATAGTTCGCGGCATTGGCACCGCTCAGCGTCAGCGAGCTGCTCAGCGTGACCGGTTTATCAACGCCAACGTTTTTGTCGCTGAAGGTCTGGGCCGGCAGCACCAGTTGTACCTGGTCCGACGGTCCGTCCGCAACGGACAGCACCCCGGCCAGGGTACCGCCGCTCAGCGAGGCCGTGTTGCTGCCGTTGTACTCGCGGCTTCCGGCGCTGAGCCCGCTTACCGTGAGCGGCGCCGGCAAAATGGCGCCACTCAGGTCGGTGGGCAGCACGCTGACCTGATAATTGTCCCCGTCGCTACCGCCCAGCGTCAGGCTGCGGACCAGCACCGGCTTGGCCGTGCCGGCATTGCGATTAGCAAACGAAGCGCTGGCACCGGCAATGGTGACGGTGTCGGAGCCCAGCACGCCCGCCAGCACGCCACCGGACAGCGTCGCGGCGGTCCCATAGCTGGCGTTCGCACTGTCCCAGTTCAGGTTGTAGGTCAGATTATTCGCCGTCAGGCCGCTGACGGTCAACGGGGCCCGCGTGATGTCAGCCGTCAAATCGGTCGGGGCGACCAAGGTATAGTTGCCGGCATCGGCCCCGCTCAGCGTGTAGGCAGTGGTGACGACCGTGACGGGCTTGCCCGGCGCGGCGTTCTTGTCGGCGAAATACGCACTGCCCGTACCACCC
>JBGSBQ010000177.1:0-7024 GCA_041730475.1 Sphingomonadaceae bacterium | reverse complement strand
ACGGTGAACTGGTCGTACACCGGCTCGCCCAGTGCGAACTTGATGCGCATGTCCACCACCGGAATGATGATGCCGCGCAAATTGATCACGCCCTTGATGAATTCCGGCACATTCGCAATCCGCGTCACCGCCTCATAGCCGCGGATCTCCTGCACCTTCAAAATATCAATACCATATTCTTCCGAACCCAGCGTGAACGCCAGGTACTCGTGACCGGCGATCTCATTTGCGCCGGCGCTCAATACTTCAGCCATGATAATGTCCTATCTATGTGGGTGTTCAGGAAAAAATGGAGGTATCTGAGAGTTGGCGCGAAGAACGTATCAGCGCCGCCACATCCAGGATCAGCGACACGCCTCCGTCGCCCAAAATGGTGGCGCCCGAAACGCCTGCCACCTTGCGGTAATTCGATTCCAGGTTCTTCACCACCACCTGCTGCTGGCCGACCAGGTCATCGATGAACAGGCCAGCCTTGCGACCGTCAGTCTCGATGATGACCACGATCCCCTGCGACGGGTCGGTATAGCGCGGCGTGATGTCGAACATCTGGTACAGCGGCACCAGCGGCAGGTATTCGCCGCGCACCTTGATGACGGTGCCCTTGCCGCTGATTTCCTTGACATCCTCGGGCGTCGGCTGCAGCGATTCGATGACGAAGCCCAGCGGCAGGATATACACTTCGTCGCCGACCCGGATCGACATGCCATCGAGAATGGCCAGCGTCAGCGGCAGCGAAATCGAAATCGTGGTGCCAAAGCCCTTGGCCGACCGGATCTCGACCACGCCGCCCATGGCGGTAATGTTACGCTTGACGACGTCCATGCCGACGCCGCGGCCCGATACATCGGTCACCGCTTCCGCCGTCGAGAAACCGGGCGCAAAAATCAGCTGCCAGACCTCGGCATCGCTCATGCTCTCGCTCACCGGCAAGCCGCTCTCGAGCGCCTTGGCCAGGATCTTCTCGCGGTTCAGGCCGCCGCCATCGTCGGCCACTTCAATGATGATGTTGCCGCCCTGATGCGAGGCCGACAGGAACAAGCGCCCGGCGTCGGTCTTGCCAGCCGCGCGCCGCACGGCCGGCATCTCGATGCCGTGATCGATCGAATTGCGCACCAGGTGCGTCAGAGGATCGACGATGCGCTCGATCAGGCCCTTGTCGAGTTCGGTCGCCGCGCCATTCGTGATGAAATCGACTTTCTTGCCCAGCTTGGCCGCCAGATCGCGCACCATGCGCGGGAAGCGCGAGAACACAAAGTCCATCGGCATCATGCGGATCGACATCACCGCTTCCTGCAAGTCGCGGGTATTCCGGGTCAGCTGGCTGACACTGTTCAGCAAGCGCTCATGCTTCATCGGATCCAGCGTATCGACGCGCTGCTCGATCATCGCTTGCGTGATGACCAGCTCGCCGACCAGATTGATCAGCTGGTCGACCTTCTCGATCGAGACCCGGATCGACGACGATTCGGCGCCCGCGCCATGGGCGCCGCCCTTGTCTTCCTTCTTGCCCGGTTTTTTCTCGTGCTCGTCCGGCACCACCACCTGCACCGTGGCCACTTCCGCCTTGATGCCGGCCGCCGCGCGGATCTGCTCCAGCGGCTGGAAGAAGCCATAGCCGCGCGCATCGTCCGCGGCCTCGGCCGCATTGGCGCGGATCTCGTCCAGCGGCTGGAAGAAACCATAGCCTTCGCCCTGACTGGCGGCCGGCTGCAGTTCGGTCTGATCGAAGAAGCCATAGCCCAGCTCGGCCTCCACGCGGGCCCGCTCGGCCCCTTCCACACTGGCCTGCCGCGCATCAAGGGCCGGCAATTCCGTGACCACCATCTCGTCCGGATTCAGCACGAAGGAACAGATCGCGATGATGTCGTCCAGACTCTCGTGGGTGGTGACCACCATCGCATTGCGGTCCTTATCCAGCGGCGTGATCGACACATGGCCCATCAGGCCCAGTTCCGCGCCCAGCGCCGTCACTTCCCGGTGCACCATGGCGGGCAGCTCGAGCCGGTAACGGCGGCCGCCGCTGTGATCGACGACCTTGGCTTCCGGCGCATTGAAGGCCGGCGCCAGCGGCGCCAGTGCCGCCACCGGCACGTCCTGGGTCAGCGACTGCAGCATCATGCGCACGTCGGCCACCGCATCCTGGTCGACGTCGCTGCCCAGCCGGTGGCCGTTCAGTTGCATCTTCAGGATGTCCTTGGCGGCCAGAAACGCATCGACGTGCTCAGACGTGAGCGCCATCTCGCCCTTGCGGATGCGGTCCAGCAGGGTTTCCAGGATGTGCGTCACTTCGGTCATGTCGTTGACGCCGAACGTGGAGGCGCCGCCCTTGACGGAATGGGCGGTGCGGAAGATCGCATTCAGATCTTCCGGGTCCGGGGCCTCAATGTCGACCGCCAGCAACAGCCGCTCCATTTCAGCCAGCAGTTCCTCGGCCTCATCGAAAAAGACCTGGAAAAACTGGCTTATATCGATGGTCATGGTGATACTCCGTGTAATTCGATCAGCATCATGGCATCACCGCTATTAGCCGATGACCTTTTTCACCACCTCGATCAGCCGCTGCGGGTCGAAAGGCTTGACCAGCCAGCCATTGGCACCGGCAGCGCGGCCCTTGGCTTTCATCTCGTCCGACGATTCGGTGGTCAGCATCAGGATCGGGGTCTTCTGGTAGGTCGGCAATTCACGCAGCAGCTTGATCAGCTGCAGGCCATCCATGCGCGGCATGTTCTGATCGGTCAGCACCAGGTCCACGCTCTGCGACTTGGCCTTCTCCAGGCCGTCCTGGCCATCGACCGCCTCGACCACCAGATAACCGGCGGCCTTCAGGCTGAAAGCCACCATCTGGCGCAGGGAACTGGAATCATCAACTGCAAGTATTGTCTTGGCCATCTTTGCTCTCACTCGTAAAATCCGGGCCGCCAGGCGGCCCTTGTATGAAAATGCGTATCCAGGGCGGGCGTGAACTAGAACAGTTCGATGTCGCCGCTTTCCAGGTGTTTCTGACTGACGGCCTTGCGCAGCACGCTGCGCAATTCCAGACTTTGGATCGCCAGCGCCATGCTGACCTTGCCCAGCAGCGCGACGATTTCTTCATTGTCGCTCTCGGGCAGCATCTCGGCGCCATGCGCGCCCAGCGTCCCGAGGAACTCGCGCAGGCCGGTGACGCGCTTCAGCGTACGGTCCAGCAACTGGCTGGTCATGTCCTGGAACTGCATGCTGGTGACGGCTGCATTCACGTGCGTGCCGACCTGGCCGTGCAGCGCTTCCAGCTTGGCGCGCGCCTCGTCCGACGGGGTGCCGCCGGCCAGCAGCAGGCGGATGGTGTCCTGCTCGGCTTCCACGGCCTGATGGATCGCCATGAAATTGAACGACAATTTCTCGATCGCCTCTTCCAGCAGCAAGCCGGTCTGGATCAAGTCGGTTTCCACTTCCGTCAAATGCTTGCGGCCGTGGTCCGACACGCCCGACAGCAAGCGCTTGACATGGGAGCCCAGTATCTTTTTTCTCGTCATAAAAGTCTCATCGTTCCGCTTGTTCGGTCCTACCTTACATTACTTCTTCGCGGCGGGCGCGGCGGCAGCTGGCGCCTCCTCGGCACCGACCTCGATCTTGGCGCCATCCCGCATGACGTTCTCTTCGGTCTTCTTGTTCATCACGATGATGCTGATGCGGCGGTTGATCGGGTTGAATGGGTCCTGCTTGTCGAGGTGGGCGGCCGACGCCAGCCCGACCACGCGCAGAATCTTGCCTTCGGCCATGCCGCCGACGATCAGTTCGCGCCGCGACGCATTCGCGCGGTCGGCCGACAACTCCCAGTTGCTATAGCCGGCATCGCTCAGGTACGGCGTCGAATCGGTATGGCCGGACAGGCCGATCTTGTTCGGCACGTCATTTAGCACCGCACCAATTTCGTGCAGGATGTCGCGCGTGTACGGCTGCAAGGTGGCGCTGGCCAATGAGAACATCGGACGGTTCTGTTCGTCGACGATCTGGATTCGCAAGCCTTCGCTGGTAAAGTCCAGCAGCAGCTGGTTCTTGTACTTCTTCAGCAAAGGATTCGATTCCATCTTGGACTCGATCTTTTCCTTCAGTGCCGCCAGCCGCTGCGCCTCTTCGCGCTCCAGCGCCTGCTTGGCAGCCGTCAGGTTGAAGGTTTTCTTGACGGACGGGTCGTCGCCGGCCTGCACCTGGCCATCGCGCCGGGTCAGGTCCTTGCCGCCGCCCTTGATAATGGACGAACTGTCGCCGCTGCCATCGCCGCCCGCCATCGCCACCTTGAGCGGCGTCTTGAAGTACTCGGAGATGCCGTTCAGGTCGCCCTTGGTGGTCGAGCCCAGCAACCACATCAGCAGGAAGAAGGCCATCATGGCCGTCACGAAGTCGGCATACGCAATCTTCCAGGCGCCACCATGGTGGCCACCGCCGGACTTCTTGATACGTTTAACGATAATTGGCCGCAAGCCCTCTTCAGCCATGGCAATTCCCCAGTGATTCCTGCTTCATAAACTTCATGGCTTACTTGGACTTCGATTTCTTGATGTGTTCCTCGAGCTCGCTGAACGTCGGACGTTCGGTCGAGTACAGCACTTTCCGGCCAAACTCGACCGCCAGCGCCGGCGCATAGCCGTTCAGGCTGGCCAGCAGCGTGACTTTCACGCACTGATACATCTTGGTCGATTCTTCCAGCTTCTGCTCCAGCAGACTAGCCAGTGGGCCGACGAAACCATACGCTAGCAAAATCCCGAGGAAGGTACCGACCAGCGCTTGCGCGATCAGGATACCCAGCTCGGCCGGTGGAATACCCACCGATTCCATCGTGTGCACCACCCCCATCACCGCTGCCACGATACCGAACGCCGGCAGACCATCGCCCAGCTTGGCGATACAGTGGCCCGGCACCGCGCCTTCATGGTGGTGGGTCTCGATCTCGTTGTCCATCAGGTTTTCGATCTGGAACGCATCCATATTCCCCGACACCATCAGGCGCAGGTAATCGGTCATGAATTCAACGATATGGTGATCTTGCAGCACGCTCGGATACTTGCTGAACAGCGGGCTTTCCATCGGGCTGTCGATATCGCCTTCGATCGACATCAGGCCTTCCTTGCGCACTTTCGACAGCACGTCGAACAGCAGCGACATCAGCTCCATATACAAGTCTTTGGTGTAACGCGAGCCCTGGAACAGCGTCGGCAACGCCGCCAGCGTGGCCTTGATGGCCTTGCCGTTGTTGCCCACCAAAAACGCGCCGACCGCACCGCCGCCGATCATCAGCAACTCCAGCGGCTGGACCAGCACCGCCAGGTGACCACCGCCCATGGCATAGCCGCCAAACACGCCGACGATCACCACTACATATCCGATTATGACTAACAAGTGCGCTGACTCCCCAATGATCGCTGCACACGCGGCAAAAGGGCTGGCCCGGAGCCTCTCCGTCCAACCTCTGTGTGGCAGCCTCGAAAGCGGCGGATTTTACTCTGTCCACCGCCCTGAGTTAAACAAATTTACATGTGGAACTACAATAGCGTGACTCGGGGCATGGCGGCAAGTAAATAACGCCAAATGATGCTTAAAAGTACCATACGTAGAGAGCGACGCCCCCCTCCGTAGGATAGAGGGTGTGATCCGGCGCGCGCGCGACGGCGCCATCGATGATGAATTCATAGCTGAGCAGCATGCTGCCGGGCCGCATTTCCGCGGCCGCCTTGCGCCACAGCGCCGACATCGCGGCCGGCGACAGATAAGCGAACACCATATCGTAGTTGGCGAAATCGAGGCGCTCGTAATCGCCGCGCAGGAAACGGGCGCCGCTACGGCTGAGCTTGGCGCGCAGCCAACTATACAGCCACGGCAGCGGGGCCAGTTCAATACCGGTGCAGTACGCATCGGGCCGCTGGCGCGCCAAATACAGCACCAGACCGCCGAGGCCGCTGCCGATATCGATCAGCTGCAGTGGCCGTCCGGCCGGCAGCAACTGGCGCACGGCATCCCACACCACCGGCTGCGACGGGTAATACGGCACCTGAGTGCGGAAGGTCGACCAGTACCAGCCCAGCAATAGCAAGAACAGCAGCAGGAACAACCACGACGGCAGCTGCAGCGCCGATGTCGCCAGCACCGCCAGCGGGAACAGGCATTGAATCACGCGCCACCACGCTGCCAGCCCGACCTTGTAAGTGATCAGCGCCGCCAGTGCGCCCTGCACCAGTGCCACCCCCAGATACGTTACCGGCACCCGCAAAGTGGCCAGCCCATAGACGATCGCCAGCGCCGGCACGAGGGCCAGGCACTGGATCAGCATCGCCTGCACGCCGGGGGCGCGCAGCAATCGGAAGGAACGGGAGAAGGACGGCGGCAGGCGCGGCAAGATCAGGCGACCAGTGCGTCGTCGCGGGCTTTCTTGGTCTTGCCAGCACGCGAAGGCATGTGGCACAGGCCGCAGACATAACTGCCATTCAAGTCCATCGCATTGACGACAAACTTGCCCTGGCATTTGCCGCACGACGCCAGTTCCAACATTTTGCTATGGAAGAAGCGCACCAGCGTCCAGGCCCGGGTCAGCGACAGCAGCGGTTCCTGGCCCGGCTCCGGTGGCATCTGTTCCAGATACAGCTTGTAGGCTTTCATGATCGCCTCGATGCCGGTCGCGCCGGCATGCTCGACGAGGAATTTATGGATATTGATGAACAGCGAGGAATGAATATTCGGCTGCCAGGTCAGGAACCAATCGGTCGAGAACGGCAACATGCCCTTCGGTGGCGACACGCCGCGCAATTCCTTGTACAGCTTGAGCAAGCGTTCGCGCGACAGCGACACTTCCGACTCGAGCAACTGCAGGCGTGCGCCCAGTTGGATCAGCTCGATTGCCAGTTGAATTTCCTGGGCTTCGGTGACGACGCTTTTCTTGCTCATGGCAGGCTCCCGGCTCGCTGTGATGGACTTAAACGATTTCTTCGACGGCCTGGCCGGCCATCAGGATGGCAGCGTGCGACTGCGCCAGAACGCGGTCTTTATTGTAGTT
>JBGSBQ010000176.1:0-7057 GCA_041730475.1 Sphingomonadaceae bacterium | reverse complement strand
GGGTGCCGACGCGCGCCGCGGCCGACGACACCAGCACCGCCGCACCACCCAGCTTGGCGATCCGCAGCTGGTCGACAAAGGCCGCCAGTGTGTGGAAGGCGCTGACCAGATTGACGTTCAGGCAGTCGAGGAAATCGGTCTCGCTCATACGGTGCATGGCGCCGAGGCGGATATTGCCGACACAGTGGGCCAGCGCAGTGGGCGTCAGGCCCTGGGCTACGGCGGTGCTCAGGATATGGCGTGCGCCGTCGACCGTGCAGCAGTCGGCGGCGATTTGCAGATGCTGGTCGCCATACGCGGCGGCCAGCTTGCCGGCATCGCGGCCGGCCAGTACCAGCGTCCAGCCATCTGCGCCCAGACGGGCCGCCAGTGCGCGGCCGACGCCGCCCGTTGCCCCCGTAATTAAAGCTATCTTTGCCACGATGAGATCCTTGTCCGTCCAGAGTGGCGGTCAGTGTAGCAGGGCGGTTGCGGCCGGATCAGGCCCGGCCGGCGATATACGTGGGACAAGCACGGCGGCGGCCTGACCCGCTTTGTTGCAGCCGTTTCAGTTGCCGCGATAGGTCGAATAACCGTACTGGCTGAGCAGCAGTGGCACATGGTAATGCGGCACGCTGCCATCGGCGCGGAAGATCACGGGAATCTCCGGGAAGAAGCTGGCCTTGCCCTGTGCAGCGTACCAGGCCCCGGTTCTGAACGTGACGCGGTAGCTGCCGGGCGTCAGTTCGGCCCGCGCCGGGAACAGGCCGCTGATGCGGCCCTGGGCATTGGTGACGGCGCGGTTCAACTGGATCCAGCGTTCGCCCTGCTGCTGTTCCAGCGTCACCTCGACCCCCGGTGCCGGCAGGCCGTCGCTCTGGTTCAGCACATGCACGCTGAGCGGATTGACGGGCGCCAGTGCGATGGCTTGCAGGGCGCAGGCTTCATCGTTGTCGGCGCCGCCGGCGCCTGCCACGCCGATAGCGCCAATCACCTCGGTCCCGGACAGCAGCGGCACGCCGCCGCCGAGCAGCAGCAGTTCCGGCACCGTGTTCAGGTTCTGCGCCTGTGGATTGGCGCTGGCCTGTGCCGCCAGCTGGCGCGTGGCGGTCTTGGTCGACAGTGCGGTATAGGCTTTGCGCTGGGCCGCCAGCGTGTTGTGCGGCCCCACGTTATCGTCGCGTCGCAGCGCCACCAGATTGCCGCTGCGGTCAACCACGGCGGCGGCCAGCGTCTTGCCGTCGGCATGGCAGCTTTCCAGCGCGGCATCGAGCAGGCGGTTGGCGGTGGCCAGCGAGATATCGGCGCGCAGCGCGGGCGCGGCGGCAGCGGCTGCAGCGCAGGCGGTACCGGCGGTACCGGCGGCCAGCGCCAGGGTCAGTGTCAGGGCGGCGCTCAGTCGGGGCAGCGAAAAGTGGCAGGTCTTCATCGGTGTATCCTTTGCAGGTAAATGGTCAGCCGCCAGCTTAGCGGCCGGATGCCGTCATTCAGATGGCGGCTGGATTACAGTTTTGTCATCCGGGCTGCGGCCCGCGTTAAGATGGCGCCACAGTGATGGAGACCTGATGCGCATACTGATCGTCGAAGATGAAAGCAAGACTGCCGACTACCTGCAAAAGGGCTTGCGGGAGTCCGGCTATGTGGTCGAAGTGGCCAGCAATGGCTTTGATGGCCGCTACATGATCAGCGAGTTCGAGTTCGACCTGATCATCCTCGACGTCATGCTGCCCGGCGTGGATGGCTGGGAGCTGCTGCGTCAGGTGCGCAGCAAGGGCGCGACGCCGGTGCTGTTCCTGACCGCGCGCGATGCCGTCGAAGACCGGGTGCGCGGACTGGAACTGGGGGCCGATGATTATCTGGTCAAGCCATTTTCCTATGCCGAACTGCTGGCGCGGGTGCGCACGCTGCTGCGGCGCGGGCCACCGCGCGAAGTGGAGCTGGTTGATGTGGCGGATTTGCAGATCGACGTACTGCGCCGCCGCGTCACGCGGCAGGGCCAGCGCATCACGCTGACCAACAAGGAATTCGCGCTGCTGCACCTGCTGGCCAGCCGCGCCGGTGAGGTGCTGTCGCGGGCCCAGATCGCGTCCCACGTGTGGCAGATGAATTTTGACAGCGATACCAATGTGGTCGATGTGGCGGTCCGGCGTCTGCGCGCCAAGGTTGATGACCCCTATCCCGTCAAGCTGATCCAGACCGTGCGCGGCATGGGCTATGTGTTCGGAGAGCCGCAGTGAGGCGCGCGCTGCTGCGCTGGCCGGGCGCCATCAGCCTGCGGCTGGCACTGTGGTTTGCGCTGGCCAGCGTGCTGGTGCTGGGGGCCATTGGCGTCTACCTGTACCAGTCGCTGGCGCGCGAAATCGCCTGGCGCGACGACAGTGCGCTGGCCGGGCGCGTGGAGCGCATCCGCGCGCTGCTCGATGACAGCAGCATCGATGCGCTGCGCAGCCGGCCGCAGTTATACGCGAATATGCTGGGCAGCCGCGACAGCGTACTATGGCTGATCGACGCCAGCGGACGGGCACTGATCGAGGTGAATCCGGCGCGCCTGCCGCTGCCGCAGCTGGCGCCCAGCCGCAGCATTGCGCTGGCCGATGCGGACGCGGGGCCGGCCACCCGGCTGGCCTGGGTCGATCTGGAGCAGGGCGGCCGCACCCTGCGGCTGGTGGCCGGCAAGGTGCTGGCCGAGCGCGCACAAATGATGGCCAGTTACCAGCTCAAACTGGTGGCGGCGCTGGCACTGGGCGCGCTGCTGACGTTCGCACTGGGCTGGCTGATCAGCCAGCGCGGCTTGCGGCCGGTGCGTCAGCTGGCGGCGCGCGCCGCCGCCATAGACGTGCAGCGCCTGCATGTGCGGCTGGCCGATCAGGTCAGCGACCTGCCACCCTCGCATGAGTTGCGCGGCCTGACGCTGGCGCTGGACCAGATGCTGGAACGGCTGGCCGATGGCTATACCCAGCTGTCGCGCTTTTCCGAAGATCTGGCGCATGAGCTGCGCACGCCGCTGTCCAACCTGATGGGGCATACCCAGCAGACCTTGGGCAAGGTGCGCAGCGTGGCCGAGTATCAGGATTTGCTGGCCTCGAATCAGGAAGAATATGAGCGGCTGGCGCGCATGATCGACAGCATGTTGTTTCTGGCGCGTTCGGCGCACCGCAGCACGGCGCTGCAGCGCGAGCCGATCGCGCTGGCCGACATGGCAGCCCAGCTGGCCGACTATTTCGACGGCATGGCCGAGGAGCGCGGCATGACGTTTGCGTTGCAGGCCAGCGGCACCTTGCTGGCCGACCGCCAGTTGCTGCAACGGGCCATGGCCAACCTGCTGGCCAATGCGCTGCGGTATGGCGCGGCGGGCAGCACGGTGACGATCAGCGCCCAAACGCTGGCAGGGGTGGTCGAGCTGGCGGTGCATAACAGTGGTCCGGCCATCGATGCCCAGCACTTGCCGCACCTGTTCGAGCGCTTTTACCGCTGCGATCCGGCGCGTAGCAAGCCCGATGATTCAGGCGGGCTGGGACTGGCCATCGTGCGTTCCATCATGCAGCTGCACGGCGGTACGGCCAGCGTCCGCAGCGGTGTCGACAGCACCTGCTTTACGCTGAGCTTTCCGCAATAACTGAGCGTTACCAGCGACACGGCCCGACGTGGCAGTTGCATGCGAAGGGTGGCCTTGCCATCCTTGGCGGGCCTGCTGCGGGCCGGCACCAGCTGGCTGGCCTGTTGCCGTGTGCTGATCCGGGCCGCACCGGACCCTGCACGCGGGCGGCCTAGTGTGCTGCCGGCGCGGGCACCCGCACGAAAGTGCTGTCGAGGCCAGTGATGCTGTCGATGCTGCCGTCGCTGCCGGTACCGAACGTGAATGTGTCCCAGCCACCGAGACCGCTGTTCAGGCGCGCGCGGAAGCTGTCGTAATGCCAGTGCGTCAGCGCGCTGGTCATGTCGGGCGCACTGCCCATGGCCAGTTTCAGCGTGTCGCCGTCCAGCACCACCGACAGCTCGCCCCATGCGGGATGGCGGAAGGTGCCGGCGTAGCTGGCCAGCGGGTGGCTGGGACGGGTATCCGGGATGCGGTGGGCGACTTCGGCGGCCTGCTTGGCCAGCGCGGTGTGCTCGATCTCGCCATACAGTTTCAAGGCTTCGCCATTCCAGTCGCGGGCCGGGGCGCCGCTGTACAGGTCGAGCACTTGCCATAGCAGCGCATGGCGGAATTCTGCGTGGTCGAGGTTGCCAAACGCGTAGACCGCGACTTGCGCGTCCGGCAGCAGGCCGATGATGGCGGTACGGCCGTTCAGGCTGCCCGTATGCATGGCGGCGAACTGGCCACGGTAGTCTTGCAGGAACCAGCCCAATCCGTAGGCCGTGAAGCGTGAGTGGGTCAGCGCGGTGGTGGGATACAGCCACTGAGCGCGGTTGACGGCAACCTGCGGCGTCAGCAGCTCTTTGAAGCTGGCTTCGCTGACCAGTCGCTGGGTGCCGACCTTGCCGCCGGCCAGCAGGAAGCTCAGCCACTTGCCCGCGTCATGCGCATTCGACCAGGCACCGCCGGCGGCCGGGACGGCGTCGGCGCTGCTGTCTTCCATCAGTTGCAGCTTGCCATCGATGAGCCCGTGCGGCCGCGAGACATTCGCTTGCGGCACTGCGCGCATCGCGGCCGTCGTCGTGTAGCTTTCGCGCATGCCCAGCGGTTGCAGGATGCGGCTGCGGATGAAACTATCCCATGACATGCCGGACGCGGCGGCGACGATGTTGCCAGCTACCTGATACATCACATTGTTATAGACGAAGTCGGAACGCAGCGAGGTGGTAGCCGGTACGCGGTCCAGCCGGGCCAGTATCTCGGCGGTGCTGAAGTCTTCGCGCGACCACAGCAGGTCGGCTTCCGCCACGCCGCTGGTGTGGCGCAGCAGATCGCGTACCGTGACGTGGCTGGTCAGGTAATCATTGGGCAAACGCAATTGGGGCAGATGGCGGATCACCGGGTCATCCCACTGCAGCTTGCCTTCATCGACCAGCATGGCCAGCGCCAGCGAGGTCAGCGCTTTGGCGGTGGAGGCCATGCCGAACAGCGTGTGCGGATCGACCTTGTCGGGCTGGCCCGCAGCGCGCACGCCGAAGCCTTTTTCATAGACCACGCCCTGCGCGGTCACGACCACGATCGACAGGCCGGGAATCTGCCAGTCCTGCATGCCCTTGGCGATGAAGGTGTCGAGCTGGCGCGCCAGCACAGCAGGGTCGGCCGGCTTGGGCGCAGCCTGCACGGCGCTGGCGCACAAGGCGCTGAGGCAAAACAGCGCAGCGACGCGCAGGTGGGGAAAACGGAAGGGCGCGAGCATGGGGACAATTCCTGAAGAGGGGGAAACGGGACGGCGCGCCATCGTACAGCGTGGGCCCGGTGCCAAGTACATACGTGGTGCCGAAAGGCGGTTCAGCGCACAGCGCCGGCCGCCAGACAGCGGTTTATTGTGGCGCGCCCTTGGGCAGTGCTGGCAGGCGCTGCAGCCAGCTGATCACGGCGGCCGACAAGGCTATCCGATGATCGGCGAAGGCGTGGTCACTGTCGAGCGTGAGGCTGCTGATCTTGGCCTTGTGCTGGGCTTTGATCGCGCTGGCCAGCGCCTGGTTGGATTCACCACCGCCGTAGCGGGCGCCGATTACCAGCGTCGGTGTCAGTGCCAGTGCCGGTGCCAGGTCGTTCAGGTCCCAGTCCTTGGCGTGGCGTTCAAGCTCGTCTACCAGGCTGGGGCCATCGGCGCCGGCCAGGCTATTGCCGAAGTCGTCGCTGATGCCGGTGGTGAATTCGGCGCGTGCTTCGGGGTGGGCCAGCACTTCTTTGCCCGATTCGCCCGCATTCCAGGCATCGAGCAACAGCAGGCCGCTGGTGCCCGGATGGGCCGCCACAAAGCGGGCGGCGGCAAAGCCGCCCATGCTATGACCGCCGATCAGGACACGCCGCAAGTCGATTCCGTATTTGCGCGCGTTGTCGGGCTGGCGCAGGAAATCCATGGCCGCGGCGGCATCGTCCACCGCACCGGCGATGCTGAAATTGCCGGGCGAGCCCCAGCTACCCCGGTAATGCAGCGTCAGCACGTTCCAGCCGGCGCGGCGGACCGCTTGCGCCAGATCGAGATTCTGCTCATTGCCCGGCAAACCATGCAGCAGTAGCAGTGTCGGTTTCGGGCCGCTGCCGGCGGCCTGCATCAGCAGGGCGTTCATGCCGACGCCAGCACTGGGAATCAGCAATTGGCGATTGGTGGCAGGAAATTTTGCATTGCGGGCCGTATCGGCCGTGACGGCGGCGGGCGGGGCGGCGGCGGTCGCCACCTGCAGACTCAACAGGGGCAGCAGCAAGCTGGCCATGGCAGCAAGGCGAGGTATTGGTGTCATGGAAAGGCTTTCTTGTCAAAAATGAACTTGATTCTATCTGACAATGGCGGGCAGCGAGCGTTAGCGCCGACTTATCTTTAATGCGGCGCGGGGTGCTACACTTCGTCCCTAACATCGATAGTGACTCCCATGACCAATAAAAAACAGCCTGCCGCCAAACCGCCAGCCGAGGCGCCCAGCGGGCGTGTGGCCAATCCCTTCCTGAACGCCGAGTTCTACCAGCGCATGCGCGACTACACCGAGCGCGATGCGGCCTTCTCGAAGGAACTGAAAGCCATTGCCGACAGTGGCGCCGGCAAGCAAAGCACCGACGTACGCACAGCACCGTCGCTGGAATTGCTGCGTGCCGTCGTCAAGAAAGGCCTGTCGCTGGACGCCATGCTGGGGCGTATCGTCGACGGCGTGGAACTGGGCTTGTGGGAGCCGTGGCTGAGCGCTTTCGGCATCGAGCTGCGCGGCGTCAACTACGCCAAGCCGGAGCAGCGCAATGCCCGGCTGGCGCTCGACATGAGTCTGGCCTGCAAGGTCAATTCCGTGTTCGCCAACGCCGGCGTGGCCAACTGGCGCAGCCTGGTGGCGGAAGACTGTGCCCAGATCCAGATCGTCAAACCTACCGTCAGCAGCGGCGCCAAGGTGTATGCCATCTTCTTCCTGGACGCGCCGGACAAGTGAGGTGGTGCGCTGGCATGGCCCG
>JBGSBQ010000175.1:0-7103 GCA_041730475.1 Sphingomonadaceae bacterium | reverse complement strand
CGCCTGAGCAGGCCAAGCGCTACAGCTACAGCGAAGTACTGAAATACGTCGGCGCCGCCGGTCAGGAAAGCACCGATCCGTGGGACCCGTTGGCCGATCCGCTGGCCCGTGGTGCGATTTTCACGCCAGACTACCGCGTCGACCAGCAGGCCGCCGCCGACGGTGTACACACCTTCACCACGGTGCAAGCGGCCATCAGCCACGCCGTTGCCGATGCGGCCCAGCGCCCGACGACCAAGCGCTTCTACATATTGCTCAAACCCGGCACCTACCGCGAGCTAGTCTACATCCCCGCCAGCAGCGCCGCCATCACGCTGTACGGCGACGGCAAGGACGCTGCCGCCACCCGCATCAGCGCCAGACTGGATGCCGCCATCAGCGGCGCCGCCTACAGCGCCCAATACGCAGCGCAATTTGCCGATACCGCGCCAGCCATACAGGCCATGCATGCAGCGATCAAGGAGCGGCCCCTGATCGGCACCATGGGATCGATGACGGTATGGGTCAAAAACCAAGGCTTCCAGGCCCGCAACCTGACCTTCGAAAACGGCTACAACAAGGACATCGGCAATGCCCGCGCCGAATGCGCCGCCGCCAACTGCGAAAACCCGATCAACCCGCAGCAAAACGTAGTGCACCATCAGGCACTGGCACTGCAGGTCGATGGCGCCGACAAGGCGCAGTTTGAAAACGTGCGCCTGATCGGCTTTCAGGACACGCTGTTCCTGCGCTCGCCGCAGATCGCCACCACCTCGCGCAGCTTCTTCAACAAGTCCTACATCGAAGGCGACGTCGATTTCATCTTCGGCGACAGTACCGCCTACTTCTACCAGAGTGAAATCAGATCACTGGGCGACCGCACGGCTTCCTATGTGGCGGCACCGAACACCAACCTGAAGACCCGTTACGGCTTCGTGTTCGACACGGTCCACTTCACGCATGACGGCTCACGCAATGCGCTGGAAGGCAATTTCCATCTGCTGCGCCAGTGGTTCCACCGCCAGAAATGCACGCCCTATGGCCGCGTCGAACTGGATGGCTATGCCTGCAAGCTGACCGACACCGACAGCTGGCAATCGCCGAAGGGCACCATTTCGAAAGCGGTGCTGGAAACGGTCGGAAAAATGGTGGTCCTGAATTCGCGCATCGGCACCCACATCAACCGCAGCAGCCCTTGGTCGGACTGGAACAAAAATGGCACGCTGCCCTATCGCCCGGCTCAATACAGCTCGGATGACTACTGGGCCAATCTGCTCAAAGCCGGCATCGATCCGGTCAAGGATCTGGGCTACACCGCCCCGCCATCACCAGCCGATATCTTCGTCGGCGAATTCAATAACACGGACGAATAAGGATCATCGCATGCAGAACACCATCAACCATCAGCGGCGCGGCATCATCAAAGCCATGTCCGCAGCAGGCCTGCTGCCCGGCGTGGCGCTGGCGGCGACCGAACCCGATCCATGGCTGCAAGCACAGGCCATCATTGACCGCGTATCGCAGCCACTAAAATTCCGCGCACAAGATTTCAACGTCACCGACTTTGGCGCCCGCCCCTGCAAGCTGGTCAAAGTAACAGCATGGGTCTCGCATGAGGAGCAAGAGAGTGTCAACAGCCCGGCCCCCGGCACCCACGACAGCCGCGCCGCCATTGCCGCCGCCATCGCCGCCTGCCATCAGGCCGGCGGCGGTCGTGTTGTGATCCCGGCTGGCGACTGGTACTGTGCCGGACCTGTCGTGCTGCGCTCGAATGTGCACCTGCACCTGCGCGCCAACGCCCACCTGTACTTCTCGCACGATCCGGCCGATTACGCCAAATACGGCGACATCGACTGCGGCAAGAACGGCAAGCTGGTGATCTCGCGCTGGCAGAGCAACGACTGCCTGAACTACTCGCCGATGATCTATGCCTACGGTCAGGATAATATCGCCCTGACCGGCGAAGACTGGACCAGCATTCTAGATGGTCAGGGCGGCGTACCGTTCAACGCCGATGGCGACTGCTGGTGGACCTGGAAGGGCAAGACCAAGACCATCAACGCGATTGCCCAAGGCAGCACGCCCAACTTCAGTCAGGGCAAGCTATCGGAGAACACCGAGAATCCGCTCAACCCGACCACGCTGGCTGCCATTGCACCGCGCCTGACCGAAGCAGAGCGCCTACTGATCCAGGGCGAAGGAACACGCTGGCGCATGGACAACCAATACCTGCCAGCGCTGTCGGAAGCCGGGGTCGCAATCTCGTGCCGCGTATTCGGCAAAGGGCATTATTTGCGGCCGCCGATGATACAACTAATCGGCTGCACCAACGTCCTGCTGGAAGGCTATCACGTCACCCAAACCCCGTTCTGGCAACACCATCCTGTCCACTGCCGCAATCTGGTGATCCGCAATGTGCACGCCAACAGTCTGGGCCCAAACAGCGACGGCTTCGACCCCGAAGCCTGCGACTATGTACTGGTGGACGGCTGCACCTTCAACACCGGCGACGACTGCATCGCCATCAAGGCTGGCAAGGATCTCGATACCCAATACGGGCCGTCGCAGAATATCGTGATCCAGAACTGCATCATGCAGAGCGGGCATGGCGCCGTCACGCTGGGCAGCGAGATGGCGGGCGGGATTCAAAACGTCTTTGCGCAAAAGCTGGTGTTCCAGAACATCAACTGGGCCACCAATCCGCTCAATACCGCGATCCGCCTGAAGACCAATATGAACCGGGGCGGCTACCTGCGTAACTTCTTCGTGCGCGATATCTCGATCCCGAACGGCGTGCAGACCAGTCCCTCGTTCTACGCCTCGCTGCCCGGATCGCCGATACAGTCGCGCACCGTGGCCACTGCCGCCGGTGCCGTCGTCACCTTCGACTGCGACTACACGCCAACCGCCGACAACGTCCGCACCCGGCCACCGGTGGTCAGCAATGTGCAGATCTCGAATGTCAAAGTGGGCAATGTGAACAAGGCCGGCAAGCAAACCTCCTGTTTCCAGGCCATCGTAATTCTCGGACCGGTGGCATCGGATTACAATGGTGCACAGCCCATGCCCGCCGTGCTGCCGGTGACCGGCGTGACGATACGCGACTGCGACTTTGGCACGCCGGCCAACACCTCGCAGCCGTGGTATCTGTACAACGTGAAGGGACTGGTGCTGGACAACGTCACCATCGATGGCAAGGTGCACAACACCACGCTATCGGCATAGGGATACATCCCGGGGAGGAATGATGAAGCACGGTTTGCCTTTGCTGCTGTTAGCCACCGTCGCCACGGCGCAAGCCGCGCCGATTGACGCACTCAAACCCATGGCCTTCCTGGCCGGACATTGCTGGAAGGGCGACTTCCCCGGCGCCCGCCAGAGCGATGAACACTGCTTCCAGTGGATGTACGACGGCCAGGCGCTGCGTGACGTCCACACGGTACGCGCGCCGGGTAAGCCGGACTACGTCGGTGAATCGATCTACTACTACGACTCCGTCGCCAAACGGGTCGAATTCCTGTATGTGGAAGCTGGTGGTGGCGTCAGTCGTGGCAGCGTCGAAGGCACGCCGACCGGTCTGTCCTTCCCGCCCACCACCTACAGCGCCGCTGGGCAGACGCTGACCTACCGCGTCCAATGGACCCGGATCGGCGCCGATGCCTATGAAGCCTTCAGCGAAATCAACGCCGGCGACAAATGGGTCACGCAGTTCAAGCTGGTGTTGAAACGGCAGTGACCCGGCGGCGTCTTCAGGCGCCGAACAGGGTCTCGGGCACGCCCTGCACGCCGGGGCGCAACAGGATCACTGCACCGCCCCATTGTGCGTCTTCCGGCTTGCCGGAGATGATGGAGGTAACCATCAGCGTGTCCATATCCTTGCCGCCAAAGGAGCACATGGCAGGTTTCAGCATCGGCACTTCCAGCCGCCGATCCAGCACGCCCGTTGGCGTGTATCGATCGATATAGCCGCCATCGTTCCCGCAAATCCAGTAGCACCCATTCGCGTCGATCGCCGCACCATCGGGACGGCCGGCCTGCCCCTGCATGTCTACAAACACGCGCCGATGATGTGGCAGGCCAGCCTCCACATCATAGTCATAGGCCCACACCACACGCCGCTGCGGATGCGAATCCGACAGATACATGGTGCCGCCATCCGGTGAGAATGCCAGCCCGTTCTGGGTTAGCAGGCCTTCCACCAACGGCGCCGACAAGCCCTGCGCGTCATAGCGGAACAACTTGCCGTCAGCGCGTGCCGCGCTCATGTCCATGAACATGGTACCGGCCCAGAATCGCCCCTGTCGGTCGCAACGTCCGTCGTTGAAGCGCAGCCCCGGACCGAGGCCCAGCTCTGGCGTGGCCAGCTTGCGCTCCAGCGCGGCCGGCGCATCGCCCAGCTCTAGCGCGAAAATGCCGCTCTCCATGCCGGCGATCAGGCCACCGTCGTGGCGCACGGCGATACAGGCAACCATCTCGCTGGTGCTCCAGTAGCGCGTTGCGCCAGTGGCAGCATCCAGCCGCCACACGCGCCGGCCGGGGATATCAACCCAGAACCAGGCCGCTTGCGCCGCATGCCACAGCGGGCTTTCGCCCACCGTGCAGCTGACATCAATTAGCCGTTCCATGCCAGGTCTCCGTTGACCACCCGTGCGATCTGCTGCGGATTGGCGTCCTGCAGCGCTTCCGGCAGCAGGTAGGACGGCACGTCCTGATAACACACCGGACGCAGGAAACGATCAATTGCCGACGCGCCGACCGAGGTCGAACGCGTATCCGAGGTCGCCGGGAACGGACCGCCATGCACCATCGCGTGACTCACTTCCACGCCGGTCGGGAAACCATTAAACAGGATGCGGCCGACTTTGCGTTCCAGCGCTGGCATCAGCTTCGCCGCCAGAGCGCGGTCATCGGCCGTGGCGTGCACGGTGGCAGTCAACTGGCCCTCAACGTGACCGGCAATCGCCAGCAACTCGGCTTCATCGCGGCAACGTATCAGCAGCGAACTCGGTCCAAAGATCTCCGATTCCAGCGCCGGATTGGCGAGGAAGCTGGCTGCGTCGACCGCGTACAGGGACGCCTGCGCCGCGCACGGCATCTCCGTAGTCTGGCCGCGCGCCAGCAACTGCACGCCCTGCTGTGCAGCCAGCGCCGACACGCCCGATACATAAGCCTTGTGGATACCCGGAGTCAGCATGGTCGCCGCACCCTTGGCCTGCACCGCTGCGGCGGCGCGCTCCACGAACTGCTGCAAGGCCGGGCTGTCGAGCGCCACCAGCAAACCTGGATTGGTGCAGAACTGGCCCGCCCCCATCGTCAGCGAATCGGCGAACGCCTGCGGTAGCGCCGCGTTCTCCAGTGCGCCCGGCAGCAGGAATACCGGGTTGATACTGCTCATTTCAGCATAGACCGGAATCGGCTCGGCGCGCGCTGCGGCCGAGCGTACCAGCGCCAGCCCGCCCTGCCGCGAGCCGGTAAAGCCGACCGCCTTGATAGCAGGATGGGCCACCAGCGCCTGGCCGATCTCGGCGCCGGCACCGATCAGCATCGAGAACACGCCTTCCGGCATATCGCAGTCGATGGCCGCCTGCTGCACCGCCTTCGCCACCAGCTCCGAAGTGCCCAAGTGCGCCGAGTGAGCCTTGACCACGACCGGGCAACCTGCGGCCAGCGCCGATGCGGTATCGCCACCGGCCACCGAAAACGCCAGCGGGAAGTTGGAAGCACCGAACACCGCGACCGGGCCGAGGCCGATCTTGCGCAGACGCAGATCGGCACGTGGCGGGGTACGCTCAGGCAGCGCCTGATCGATGGTCGCACTCTGCCAGCGGCCATCGCGCACCACCTTGGCGAACAGGCGCAATTGATTGCAGGTACGACCACGCTCACCTTCAAGGCGTGCCTGTGGCAAGCCAGATTCCAGCATCGCGCGCTCAATCAGCGCTGGGCCGAGATCCATGATGCGATCTGCAATCGTCTCCAGGAAGTTGGCGCGCTGTTCCAGACCGGTGGCGCGATAGGCATCGAAGGCGGTATCTGCGAGCGCGCAGGCGTGCTGCAATTCAGCGCTGCTGGCGAGGCCAAAGGCCGGCTCGATTTCCACGTTGCGCGATGGGTCGATCGCCTTCATCACGCCCTGTTGGCCCAGCACCGCGCTGCGCCCGATAATCATTTCGCCGGCAATTTGCATCTCAACTCCTCAAAGTGTTAAAGCGCGGGCGAGCCGCGCTTGATGATGATTCAGTTCATAGGGGCAGGTTGATTACTGCGCGCCCTGCTTGCGGATCAACTGATCCAGCATCGCGCATTCTTCCTCGGTCAGATCGGTCAATGGTGCGCGCACCGGACCAGCATCGTGGCCGACCAGACGCGCGCCCGCCTTGATCATGCTGACCGCGTAACCGGCCTTGCGGTTGCGGATCTCCAGCAGTGGCAGGAAGAACTCGTCGAGCAGGCGGCCTTGTGTCGCATGATCATCGTTGGCAACCGCGTGGTAGAAGTCCATCGCCAGTTTCGGCATGAAGTTAAATACTGCCGACGAGTATACCGGGGTCCCGAGTGCCTTGTAGGCGGCCGCATACACCTCCGCCGTTGGCAGGCCGCCCAGATAGCTGAAGCGGTCGCCCATACGGCGCCAGATCGACACCATCAACTCGATGTCGCCGATACCGTCCTTGAAGCCAATCAGATTCGGGCAACGGTCGGCCAGCTTGGCCAGCGAATCCGGGGTCAGGCGGCAGTTGGCGCGGTTGTACACCACCACACCCAGACGGGTGGCTTTGCAGACCTCTTCCACGTGCGCCACCAGACCATCCTGACTCGCTTCGGTCAGATAGTGCGGCAGCAGCAGCAAACCGTGCGCGCCCACCCGTTCGGCTTCGCGGGCATACGCGGCAGCGACGCGGGTCGGGCCACCGACACCGGCCAGAATCGGTACTTTACCGGCGCAGGTATCCACGGCGGTCTTGATGATGTCGGTGTATTCCTCGGCCGTGTTCAACTTCATGCCGAAACTGGCGATGGACTTCTACCATGCGGTGGCCTCGGACAATCACGCCGAACAGAATCGCATGCTCGACGAATTCTTCCTGCCGTATCTGGAAATCCGTAACCGCAAGGCCGGTTAC
>JBGSBQ010000174.1:0-7113 GCA_041730475.1 Sphingomonadaceae bacterium | reverse complement strand
CCCCACGCCAAGAACTGGGGCCAGACCCGACGGGTCTGACCCCGGCTTTGCGTCGGTGGGGTTTGCCAGCCGATCGGCGCCTTAACTTAACGGCAGTAGGGTCTGAACCCAGGGTTGGGGGGTTCTTACTCCGCCGCAGGTACCTCGGCCGCTGCTTCCACCACAGCTTCCGGTGCATCGACGCCCTCTTCCACCACCTCATCGTCCTCGTAATCGAGCTCGGCGCCTTCGGCCACCGTGGTGCTGCTCGGAATTTCCAGCAGACGCGCCTCGATGCTCAGATCTACCTCATCCCACCGCACGATGTCGAGCTTGACCTGCGCCCCGCGCGCCACCTGCGGCATGCCCGGCAGGCGGATAATCAGCGGAATATCGACCAGACGCAGCACTTCATCCTTCAACACGACAGCCTCAACCTGACGGGCCTGTTCCTGTCCCAGCCAGCGCAAGCACCAGTAACGTTCCATATTCGACTGATGGTCGCCATACGCGGCATAGGCCGCATCAAACGCCGACACGATGGCAAACAGATTGGCATCTTTCGGCTTGAACGGCGCCACCAGCGGCGCCGTCACGCCATGCTCGGCGCATGCCAGAATCTGCCACTGGTTGACCAGATCGGTATAGCGACGCAGCGGCGAGGTACTCCACGCATACTGGTCTACGCCCAAGCCCTGATGCGGCGCTGCATGGGTGACCATACGTACCTGCATCTTGGCGGCCCAGCCGCCACTGCCGCCACCCTGGCTGCGATAAATGCCGGGTACGCCGTGCTCGTGCATCAGCTTGCCCCAAGTGCTGTTGGCGAAGATCATCAGTTCGGCGACGATCTTGTCCAGCGGCGCGCCGCGCTTGCGGCGGCTGACGGTGACCACATCATCTTCGACGTAGAAGTTGAAATCGACGCGGTTATTCTGTTCCGGCTTCAGGCCAAAGCCTTCGCGCTTGACCATGCGGCCCTGCTCCAGCACCTGCGCCCATTGCCACAGCAAACGCAAATCTTCCTTGTGCGCATACTCGCCAGCGCCGCTGGCCAGCGTTTCCTCGTTGACCAGCTCATCGAGATCATTGTGGCGCAGGTTGTTGGCGATCGGCACCAGCTCGGCGCGGGTTTCCGTTTTCAGCACGCTCCAGTCGGCCGGATTCAGCGTGGCGTACAGCGACAGTGCCGGGCAAGTTTTGCCTTCGGCGAGCGTGAACGCTTCCACGATGCTGTCCGGCAGCATGGTGATCTTGTCGCCCGGCATGTACACGGTCGACATGCGCGCCCGCGCCATCTTGTCGACCGCATCGTCCGGTTTGATGCCCAGACCGGGCGCGGCGATGTGGATACCGATGCGGACATTGCCATCGTCCAGACGGGTGACCGAGAACGCATCATCAATCTCAGTGGTGGTCACGTCATCGATCGAGAATGCTTGCACGGCGGCCGTCGGCAGCGCCGTCGGCGCCACCGGCACCGGAACGTCCGGGAAACCGGCGCCACGCGGGAAGTTCTCGAACAGGAACTTGGCCATGTGCAGCTGCTTGGGCGACGCAATCCCGCCGGTCGCCAGCATCAGGCGCTGCGGATTGGTGTGCAGCTCATTGCAGGCCGCTTCCAGTGCCTTGTATTCAATCGAATTTTTATCCGGCTTGAACAGCAGTTGCAGCACCATAGGCTGCATCGCCTCCGGCAGCTTGTTGGCCTTCAGCTCTTCCACATAGGCGGCCTGGATCAGCAATTGCTGTTTTTTCTTTTCAATGCCGGCCTGCGCCGCGCGCAGCGATTGTTCCGGCGCCGCCTTGTAACGGCCCCGGCCTTTTTTGTAGAAATAGATCGGCGCCGAATGCAGGCTCAGGATCAGGCCAGCCGCTTCAGCGGCCAGCGGCGTGTGGCCGAAATACTCGGCGCCCAGTTCGGCAAAGCCGAACTCTTCCTCGCCCGCCACTTCCCACAGGAAGTCCAGGTCGATCTCGGCCGCGACCGCCTTGGCCTGTTCGTGCAGCTCGGCCGGGCTGGGTTTCTCGTACTGCAGCAGCACGTCCTTGACCTTGACCTTGGTACGCTTGCCACTGGCCAGTTCGACCTGATAAGCCTCGCCTGCTTGCGACAGCACGCTGCCCACCTTGAAATCGCCGGATTCTTCAAAAAATAGATTCATTGCTAGCTTCTGTTCGTTATATTGTCGGGGTGTTGCAGGGTCAGGTCCAACACGCTGGGCAGGAATACCTCCGTCACCAACAGCGTGCCCTGATGGCGCCGATACAGGCAACGCCGGGCATACAGTATTTGTTCAGGCTGCCCGGAAATACCGAGGGCCACGCGAGCCCGCTGTATCAAAGGATGCCCTTCTCGCAATCTTGCATATTCCAAAACGCCGCGCCGCACCCGGGGGTCGCCAAACAAGGTCGATCCCAGCGAGCGCTCGCCCAGCGCACTAAATAAAGGCCAATCCGCCGCCGTGGCCGACATCGGCACCACCGTGTGCGCAAACACCACCGGCGTATTATCACACCGCAGCAGCACTTCCCGTTCCCAGACTCGCCCCGGCCGGTGCAGGCCGATGGCCGCAGTCTCATCGCTGAGACAGATCGCGGTGCGCTGGTGCAAACACTGCACGCGGAAGGCCCGGCTGTGCGCCTTCAGCTTGTTGGTCAGCGAACCATCGCCCATCAGCCAGTGACGCAACGCGGGCGGCGCGTTCAATGCATTCACATGGCGCTGCCATTGCGCCTGGCGTAGCGAACTGCTCCTCACCGGTCCGCCCCGACGCCGCAAAATGCCAGCACCGGCGCCAGATAGTCGGCAAATTCGGCAATGCCATGGTCGCTGCCGTCGATCACGTGCTGGCGTGCGCCCGCATAGTGCGCCACCATGTCACGATAGTCCAGCACTTCATCGCCGGTCGCGGCGATCAGGAAATAGCGCTCGGGCCGCGTGACCGGATTGACCGCCAGTGCCCGCAGTTCGTCGATATATTCCCGTTTGAATTCGAACGGCTGGTCGGAATGGAACTGGGTCGTGACGCCAACATGCTGGTCCAGATCCTTGAGCGGCACGATGGCCGGGTTCAGCAGCACGGCGCGGCAACCGATACGTTCAGCCAGCCAGGTCGCGTAATAGCCACCCAGCGACGAACCGACGATGCTCAGTTCTGCAGCCGGCACGCCGGCGATCAGCGACAAGGCCAGTTCCATCGCCTGTTTCGGCGAGGCCGGCAACTGCGGGCAGATGAACTCGGCCGAGCGGCCCAGCGCCGCCATGCGTTCCGCCATCAGGCGCGCCTTCATCGACGAGGGCGAGGAGCGGAAACCGTGCAGATAGAGAATCATCGGGCCAGCGCTTCCAGAATTTTCTGATGCACGCCGCCGAAGCCACCATTGCTCATGACGATGATCTGGTCGCCCGGCTGCGCGGCCTGGGCAATCGCGGCCACCAGCGCATCCAGTTGTTCATAGGCGCTGGCCTTGGTGCCCAGCGGCGCCAGCGCGTCGCCCAGACTCCAGCCCAGCGCCTCGTGGCTGCCGTAGCCAAACACCAGATCGGCATCCACCAGACTGCCGGGCAGCGCCTCTTTCATCGCGCCCAGCTTCATCGTGTTCGAACGCGGCTCCAGCACCGCCAGAATGCGGGTGGCGGCGCCAACCTTCTGGCGCAGGCCGCCGACGGTGGTGGCGATCGCCGTTGGATGGTGGGCGAAATCGTCATACACGGTGATGTCGTTGACCACGCCGCGCACTTCCATGCGGCGCTTGACGTTCTCAAAGCGCTCCAGCGCGGCGGCGGCGTGGGCCACCGGCACGCCCACATGACGCGCCGCAGCAATCGCCGCCAGCGCATTCGCGCGGTTGTGGCTGCCCGTCAGCTGCCAGCGCACGGTGGCTTCCTTGACGCCGTGGAACAACACATCAAAGCTGCCATCGGCATGTTCGTTCAGGCCCCAGTCGGCGCCCTCGGCGCGGCCAAAGCTTTCCTGCTCGCTCCAGCAGCCGCGTTGCAGCACCCGGCCCAGGGCCGGCTCGTCGGCATTGTGGACGATCCGGCCAATGCCGGGCACGGTACGCACCAGATGGTGGAATTGGGTTTCGATCGCGCCCAGATCCGGGAAGATGTCGGCGTGATCATATTCCAGATTGTTCAGGATGGCGGTCTTGGCGTGGTAATGCACAAACTTGCTGCGCTTGTCGAAGAAGGCGGTGTCGTATTCATCCGCTTCGATCACGAAGAAGATGGAAGCGCCGCTGTTGGCCGGGGTTTTGCCGCTGAGGCGGGCCGACACGCCGAAGTTCATCGGCACGCCGCCGATCAGGAAGCCGGGCGCATAGCCGCAATCTTCCAGGATCCAGGCCAGCATCGACGAGGTGGTGGTCTTGCCGTGGGTGCCGGCCACAGCCAGTACCCAGCGATCTCTTAATATATGCTCACCGATCCACTGCGGTCCCGACACATAAGGCAGGCCGCGGTTCATGATGGCTTCGATCAGCGGATTGCCGCGCGATACGACGTTGCCGATTACATACAGATCCGGTTGCAATGCCAGCTGTTCTGGGCCGAAGCCCTGAATCAGCTCGATGCCCTGCGCTTCCAGCTGGGTGCTCATCGGCGGGTAGACATTGGCGTCGCAGCCGGTGACGCGGTGGCCCGCTTCTTTTGCCAGGACGGCCAGGCCGCCCATGAAGGTGCCGCAGATACCGAGTATATGAATATGCATGTTGTGAGAAGCCGGCCCGCAGGCTCTGTCTATTAATAGGTGCAGCAATTGCTGAAGTATAGGATTTTACCCGACGCCGGGCCTTTTTCCGGAAGCAGAGTATCATCACGTCCATGACGCCACTGCCACATGATGATGTCCCGCTGCTGCGTGCCGAGATCGCGGCGGCTGCCGCACGTCTGGTGGCCGAAGACGGCGCCGACTACAACATGGCCAAGCGCAAGGCGGCGCGCCAGATCCTGGGCGACGGCCAGCACAAGCTGAGCCTGCTGCCCGACAATGCCCAGATCGAAGCCGAAGTGCGGCTGTACCAGTCCCTGTTCCACGCCGCCAGCCAGCCGGCCCGTTTGTTCCGGCTGCGCACCCTGGCCATCGATGTGATGACGGGGCTGGAACGCTTCCACCCGATGCTGACCGGGGCGGTACTGAACGGCACCGCCGGCGCCCATGACGACATCCATTTGCAACTGTTTGCCGACAGCCCCAAGGACGTCGAGATCTTCCTGCTGAATAAGAACATCCAGATCGATATTTCCGAAACCCCGCATTTCAAGGGCCCGCGCCACGATCCGGTCGAAACCGTCAGTTTCCTGTGGCAGCAGGAAGGCGTGCACTGCGCGCTGTACGAGCTGGACGACCTGCGCGGCGCCGTCAAGGCGCGTGCCGACGGCAAGCTGGCCCGGGCCGACCTGGCCGCCGTGCGCGCCCTCTTAATTAGTAGTACCCACCAACCCCCTTCTACAGATTCCGCACCATGACCAAGAAGAACCTGATTACCTATACCGTGATAGCTCTGATGTTCGGCGCCATGGGCGCCTATGTGGGCACCCATCAAAAGGAAGCGGCGCCGCCACTGACCACCACTGTGGCCCCCGGCGTGACAGGTCCGGTCGCTGAACTGTATAAACAGACACTGCCGGACGCGAAAGGCGTGCAGCAGGCGCTGGCGCAGTACAAAGGCAAGGCCATGCTGGTCAATTTCTGGGCCCCGTGGTGCGGTCCGTGCGTGCAAGAGATGCCGGAGCTGTCGGCGCTGGCCAGCGGAGATGAGGGCAAGAAGCTGCAAGTTATCGGAATCGGTATCGATTCAGCAACAAATATCGCCGATTTTGCCGACAAATTCCACATTAGCTATCCAGTGCTGGTGGCAGGCCTGAGCGGCACCGAGTTGTCGCGCCAGTTCGGCAACGGTGCTGGTGGCCTGCCATACACGGTATTAATCGGAGCCGATGGTCAAGTCAAGAAGACTTATTTAGGGCGCCTGAAGTTCGATCAGTTGAAGGCCGACCTTGCAACACTGTAAATAGTTTTCACAAATTTTTTTACTTGCCAATGCCGCAGCTTGGCGGCAAAATGCGGAACTTTCGCGGAAAACGGTCACGACTACATGGCATCCAAGCTCTTACTGCTCAACGGCCCCAACCTGAATTTGCTGGGGACGCGCGAGCCTGCGGTGTACGGCGCAAGCACGCTGGCCGACATCGAGCAGGCTGCTCAGGCGCAAGCCGCGGCGGCCGGGGCGCAGTTGTCTTGTTTCCAGAGCAACCATGAAGGCGCCTTGATCGACCGCATCCATGCCGCCAGGACCGAAGGCGTGGACGCGATCGTCATCAATCCGGGCGGCCTGACGCACACCAGTGTGGCGCTGCGCGATGCGCTGGCGGGCGTGGCGATACCATTTGTGGAAGTCCATATTTCGAATATTTACCAGCGCGAGTCGTTTCGCCACCATTCTTTTCTCAGCGCGATCGCAAGCGGGACGATCTGCGGCCTCGGTATCGAAGGATATCGCTTTGCCATCGACTTCGCCCTTAAAAAGCGTTAATCTACGCGATCTGCGCGCAATTTAGCGCGGTGGCGCCCACGAGGCGGTACCGCACACACTCACACAACACGCTATTCCTGGGGGTTACATGGATCTACGCAAGCTCAAGACCTTGATTGATTTGGTCGCAGAATCGGACATCGCAGAACTGGAAGTCACCGAAGGCGAGAGCAAAGTCCGCATCGTCAAGTCGTCCGCGATGCCACAGAATCAAATGGTCATGATGCAGCCACAAGGCATGCAAGCGCACTACGCTCCTGCCGCCCCCGCCGCTGCGGCACCGGCGCCAGCGGCCGCAGCCGCCGTAGTCGCCGCTGAGCCGACCGGCCACGTGGTCAAGTCGCCGATGGTTGGCACCTTCTACCGTTCGTCGGCTCCCGGCACGGCGGCCTATGTGGAAGTGGGCGCCACCGTCAAGGAAGGCGACACCCTGTGCATCATCGAAGCGATGAAACTGCTGAACGAAATCGACGCCGACAAGTCGGGCACGATTACCCAGATCCTGGTCGAGAACGGCCAACCGGTCGAATACGGCCAACCCCTGTTTGTGATTGGCTAAGTCTGGCGGAGCGGCGGCGCCCACGGCGCCGCAGG
>JBGSBQ010000173.1:0-7184 GCA_041730475.1 Sphingomonadaceae bacterium | reverse complement strand
CCCCCCGGCGGCGGCACTTTAACTGAGCAGCATTACCGCTGAAAGAGTACTTTTTGGTCCGCATTTCTGTCCGTTCACTCCTTTTTTGAAGATAGTCCTATGTATAAAATCGTATTCATGCGTCATGGCGAATCCACCTGGAACCTGTCGAACCGCTTCACCGGCTGGACCGACGTTGATCTGACCGAGAAGGGTGCGGCCGAAGCCAAGGCGGGGGGCGAGGTACTGAAAGCGGCCGGCTTCCATTTCGACCTGGCTTACACCTCGGTACTGAAGCGCGCCATCCGCACGCTGTGGCTGACGCTGGACTCGATGGATATGATGTATCTGCCAATCAAGCACGACTGGCGCCTGAACGAGCGTCACTACGGCGCGCTGCAAGGTCTGGACAAGGGCGAGACCGCCGCCAAATACGGCGACGAGCAGGTGCTGGTATGGCGCCGCAGCTACGACACCCCGCCGCCAGCACTGGAAGAGAACGATGACCGCACCTCGTACAACGACCCGCGCTACGCCGGTCTGTCCAAGGGCCAGATTCCGCTGACCGAATGCCTGAAAGACACCGTGGCGCGCGTGATGCCGGCCTGGGATGAGGAAATCGCCCCGGCCATCCGTGCCGGCAAGAAAATCCTGATTTCGGCCCACGGCAACAGCCTGCGCGCGCTGATCAAGATGCTCGACGGCATCAGTGATGACGCCATCGTCGGTCTGAACATCCCTAACGGCCAGCCACTGGTGTATGAACTGGATGCCGACCTGAAGCCGATCCGCTCCTACTATCTGGGCGATGCCGCCGCCATCGCTGCCGCCCAGGCCGCTGTGGCCAACCAAGGTAAGGCCAAGTAAGTTTTGACGCGTCCCACTTCTCGTAGCATGCGTGCGGTCGCAGCGGGCCTGAGCCTGCTGCTGGCGCTGACGGCCAGTGTGCCGGCGGCGTCGGCCGCCCCCAAACCCACCGAACGCAGCAAGCAGAAGGCGGCGGCTGAAGCCGAGCGCGTCGGCTTGCAGCAGAAGCTGGACGCGCTGAAACGCGACATCAGCAAGACCGAGAGCGCCAAGGACGATGCGGCCGATACGCTGGCCGAGTCGGAACAGGCGATCTCGAACGCCAACCGGGCGCTGCGCGACTTGCAGCGCGAGCAGGAAGACACCAATCTCAAGCTGCAACAGCTGTCGGCCGAGCACCAGCGGCTGGCCGCCACCGTCGAGCAGCAAAAGAAACAGTTGGCCAAGCTGCTGCGCGAGCAGTATGTGGCCGGCAATGAAGACCGGATCAAGCTGCTGCTGTCCGGCGACAATCCGAACCGCATCAATCGCGACCTGCAGATGATGGCCTATGTGTCGCAGGCACAGGCCCGTCTGCTGGCCGCGCTGCGCGCGAACCTGACGGCGGTCGAAGTGAACCAGGCCGAGGCGCAGAACGCCAAGGATGAGCTGGAAGAAATCGCGCAGGAACAAATACAGCAGAAAGCCTTGCTGGAGCAGGAAAAAGGCCGCCGTGCCGCGTTGCTGGCGTCGCTGTCCAAGCGGCTGGTAGCGCAGCGCAAGGAAGCCGGCAATGTCGAGCGCGACGAGCAGCGCATGGCCGGGCTGGTCGACAAGCTGAACAAGCTGATCGCCGAGCAGGCGCTGGCCGCCGCCGCCGAGAAGAAACGTCAGGAGCAACTGGCCATCGCGCGCGCCGAAGCCAAGGCCAAGGCCGAGGCGGAAGCCCGGGCCCAGGCCCGCGCCAAAGCCGCCGCCGAGGCCGAACGCCAGCGTCTGGCCAAGGCCAATGCGGCCAAGCCGGGCGCCAAGCCGGCAGCGCCGCCGAAAGCCGATGCCATTGATGCCGATGAACCGAAGCTGGCCGCCCGTCCGGAGCCGAAACCGGAAGCCCGCAAGCCGGAACCGGATCCGGCCGCCGCCCGTCCGGCCGATATCGCGCTGGCGCCCGCGGCCCCGGCCGGCGCGTTCGCCAGCCTGAAGGGCGAGCTGCGCTCGCCGGTGGCCGGCAAGCTGGCCGCCAAGTTCGGCGCCAAGCGCGGCGATGGCCCCAGCTGGAAGGGTGTGTTCATTCGCGCCGGCGAGGGCGCGGACGTGCACAGCGTGGCGGCCGGCCGGGTGGTGTTCGCCGAATGGCTGCGCGGCTTCGGCAATCTGATCATCGTGGACCACGGTGGCCAGTACATGAGCATCTATGGAAATAACCAGGCGCTGCTGAAACGGGCCGGCGACATCGTCAAAGCTGGCGACCCGATCGCCAGCGCGGGAAACAGCGGCGGTAACGAAGAATCGGGGCTATACTTCGAGCTTCGCCATCAGGGCCGGGCATTCGACCCCGCCACCTGGGTCAAGTTTTAAGGGTCGCGAGTAAAACATGGGCAACAAAGTCAAGAGTTTCGGCCTGATCGGGCTGGGCATGGTGGCCGGGATCACGGTGTCGTTGCAGTTTTCCGCGATCGCGCAAAAGGTCACCGGCGCGCCGCTGCCGCTGGAGGAATTGCGCCAGTTGTCGGACGTGTTCGGCCTGATCAAGTCTGACTACGTGGAAGAAGTCGACGACAAGAAGCTGCTGACCGAGGCCATTTCCGGCATGGTGTCTTCGCTCGACCCGCACTCGGTGTATCTGGACAAAAAAGCTTTTCGTGAAATGCGCGAGACCGTGGCCGGCAAGTTCGTCGGCATCGGCATCGAAGTCGGCATGGAAGACGGCTATATCAAGGTAGTCTCGCCGATCGAGGATTCGCCCGCGTTCAAGGCTGGCATCAAGGCCGGCGATCTGGTCACGCGCATCGACGGCAACCCGATCAAGGGCCTGTCGCTGGACGAAGCGGTCAAGAAAATGCGCGGCGAGCCGCACTCCAAGGTCACGCTGAACATCAGCCGCAAGGATCAGGACAAGCCGATCACGCTGACCATCGTGCGCGAAGAAATCCGGGTCCAGAGCGTCAAGGCCAAATTCATCGAGCCCGGTTATGCGTGGGTGCGCATTGCGCAGTTCCAGGAACCGACGGTCGAAGACATGGCCCGCAAAATCAGCGCACTGTATGCGCAAGACCCGCACATCAAGGGACTGGTGCTGGACTTGCGCAACGATCCGGGCGGCGTGGTGCCAGGCGCAATCGGCGTGTCGGCGGCCTTCCTGCCCAAGGATGCGGTGATCGTCTCGACCAATGGCCAGTTGCCGGACTCGAAGCAGACCTTCTACGGCCGGCGCGAGTTCTACGCCCCGCGCGGCAATACCGATCCACTGGCCAAGCTGCCGGCGGCGCTGAAAGAGGTGCCGATGGTGGTGCTGGTGAATACCGGCTCGGCCTCGGCCTCGGAAATCGTGGCCGGCGCGCTGCAGGACTACAAGCGCGCCATCATCATGGGCAGCCAGACCTTTGGCAAAGGTTCGGTGCAGACCTTGCGCCAGCTGACCGCCGATACCGCCGTCAAGCTGACAACGGCGCGCTACTACACGCCGCATAACCGGGCGATTCAGGCCAAGGGCATCGTGCCGGACCTGCTGGTGGACGAAACCGCCGAAGGCGATGGCCTGAACAGCCTGCGGGTGCGCGAAGCCGACCTGCAAAAGCACCTCGGCAATGACAAGGATGCGGCCAAGGATGCGGAGAATGAGGCCGAACAGGCCGCCCGCGCCGCCAAGCGCGACGAGCTGGAAGAGCAGCAGCGCGTGCTGGCGCTGGCCAAGAAGCAGAAGCCGGTTGAATTCGGCGCCAAGGACGACTTCCAGCTGCTGCAGGCGCTGAATCACTTCAAGGGCTTGCCGGTCAAGCTGTCGAACGCCAAGGCCAGCGCGCCGGTGGCGGCGCCCGCCCCGTAAACCGCCGGAGTCGCCGCACCGATGAATGACTCGCAACTGCTGCGCTATTCGCGCCACATCCTGCTCGACGAGATCGGCATCGAGGGCCAGACCCGGCTACTGGCCGCGCACGCGCTGGTGATCGGCGCCGGCGGCCTCGGTTCGCCGGCCGCCATGTATCTGGCCTCGGCCGGCATCGGCACGCTGACGCTGGTCGACGATGACACCGTCGACCTGACCAATTTGCAGCGCCAGATCGCCCACACCACCGAGCGCGTGGGCCAGCCCAAGGCGACGTCGGCGCGCAGCACGCTCCAGCAGATCAATCCCGAGATCCACATCATCGCCCTGCAGGAGCGGGTCGATGATGCGCGCCTGGCCGAACTGGTGGCGGCGGCCGACGTGGTACTCGACTGTACCGACAACTTCGCCACCCGCCATGCCGTCAACCGCGCCTGCGTGGCGCAGCGCAAGCCGCTGGTGTCGGGCGCAGTGATCCGCTTCGATGGCCAGATCAGCGTATTTGATCCGCGCAGCGGCGCGCAGCCCTGTTATTCCTGTCTGTTCCCGCAAGACCAGCCGTTCGCCGACGTGGCCTGCTCCACCATGGGCGTGTTCGCGCCGCTGGTCGGCGTGGTCGGCGCCATGCAGGCGGCCGAAGCGCTGAAGCTGGTGATGGGCATCGGCGAATCGCTGGCTGGCCGCTTGCTGATGCTGGACGGCCTGCGCATGGAATGGACCAGTATCCGCATCGGCCGCAACGACGCCTGCCCGGTCTGCGCCACCCCCTGATTACTCACCCGAAGGAGCTTACCTTGCTGCTGAAACGCCTCTCCATCCTGCCTGCCGCCATGGCTATCGCTGCGGCGTTCTGCGCACCGGTGTACGCTGCCAGTACCCTGAAATACCTGATCATCTCGGAAAACGGCAAACAGATTGGCGAGCAAGTCGTCGAACAGCAGGACGACGGCCTGACCAAGGTGCGCTTCATCTACAAGGACAATGGCCGCGGCCCGGAATTGACCGAGCAGTTCCGCATCGGCGCCGATGGCACCATGACGCAATACGCAGTCAAGGGCAATTCCACGTTTGGCGCCGTGGTCGACGAGCGCTTCGAGCGCAAGGGTGAACAGGCCACTTGGGTCTCTACCTCGGAAAAGGGCGGCAAGACCGTCAGCGGTGCGGCCGCCTACCTGCCGCTAAACAGCTCCTTCGAAGTGGTGTCGGCGGCGATCAGCGCGCTGGCGGCGCGGCCGGACGGCAAACTGCCGCTGCTGCCATCGGGCACGCTGTCGCAGCGCGTGCTGGAGACGGTCGAAATCAGCGCCAATGGCCAGACCCAGAAAGTAGCGCTGGTGGCGCAATCCGGTGTTGGTCTGTCGCCAGCGTTCTACTGGGCCACCACCGATGCCAAACCACGGCTGTTCGGCGTCATCATCCCCGGCTTTGCCCACGTGCTGCCGGAAGGCTGGCAGTCGGCCGCCGCTACGCTGGGCCAGCATCAGAAAGCCGCCGCCGCCAAGATGCTGCTGGACGCTGCGACCCAGTTGCAGCATCCGCTGGACGGCCTGACCGTGGTGCGCAATGCGCGTATCTTCGATAGCGAAACAGCCACCGTGGGCGCAGCGTCCGACGTGTATGTGCTGCGCGGCCGTATCACCGCCGTGCTGCCGGCCGGTTCGCCGGTGCGCGGCGCCAATCAGGAAATCGACGCCGCTGGCCGCATCATGCTGCCCGGACTATTCGACTTGCATGGCCACGTCGACCGCTGGGGCGGCGCGCTGAACATGTCGACCGGCGTGACCAGCGTGCGCGACATGGGCAACGACAACGCTCAGTTGCAGCTGATGCTGGACGAAACCGCCGCCGGCAAGCTGCTGGCGCCGCAGGTGGTGCCGGCCGGTTTCCTCGAAGGCGAGAGCCCGTACAGCGCGAATAACGGTTTCGTCATCAAGGATCTGGCACAGGCCAAAAATGCGATCGACTGGTACGCGCAGCGCGGCTATCCGCAGCTGAAAATCTACAACTCCTTCCCGAAAGCGATCCTGAAGGAGACCGTCGCCTATGCCCATAGCCGTGGCATGCGCGTGTCCGGCCACATCCCGGCCGGCCTGCGTGCGCAGGAAGCGCTGGATGCCGGTTACGACGAAATCCAGCACATCAATCAGGTGCTGCTGAATTTCCTGGTCAAGCCGGATACCGAGACCCGCAGCCTGAATCGCTTCATCCTGCCGGCCGACAAAGTGGCCGATCTCGATTTCAATTCCAAGCCGGTCAAGGACTTCGTGGCGCAACTGGCCAAGAAGCAGATTTCGATCGACCCGACGCTGGCCACCTTCGCCTTCCTGAAGCAGAAGGACGGCGACATGAACGAGCCGTATGCGGCCTTTGCCGCCCATATGCCGCCGGACGTGGCGCGCGGTCTGTCGGTTGGCACCATGAAGATCGATGGCGACGCAACCCTGAAGCGCTATGAGAAGTCGTACGCCAAGATGGTGCAGTTCGTTGGCATGATGTACCGCGCCGGCGTGCCGATCGTGGCCGGTACCGACGATATCCCGGGCTTCACACTGCATTCGGAGCTGGCCCTGCTGGTGAAAGCCGGGCTGACGCCAGCCCAGGCGATCCAGGTTGCGACCCGCAACGGCGCCCGCTACACCCGTACCAGCAATGAGCGCGGCAGCATCGTGCCGGGCAAGCTGGCCGACCTGGTGCTGGTGGATGGCGATCCGACCAAGAATATCGAGGATATCCGCAAGGTGTCGGCGGTGATCACGCGCGGCTTCCTGATCTATCCGCATGAAATCGATGCGGCGCTGGGCATTGCACCGTTCAGCAAAGATGCGCCGGGCGCGCGCGCACTGGCGCCGGTGTCGAGCAATCAGGCCAACGCCGGCAATGAAGGCGCGCTGCAGCGCATCGATGCGGCGGCCCGCAAACGCGATTGATTTTGACGTGCGCATGACCTGCGTATGACAGGCGCATGACAGCTTGGGGCGTGGCGCCGCGGTTTAAGTGGCTCTTAAGCTGTTCTGCGCCAAATAGCCGGCCGCGTTTTGGCCGGCAGGCCGAATCGGCCTTATACTCTGCACTCACTTTTTACCGTTGTCACTTATGAAAAATCCAACCATCTCCCGCCGCCGCGCCCGCGGTTTTACGCTGATCGAAATCATGGTGGTCGTGGTCATCATGGGCGTGCTGGCTGCGCTGGTGGTGCCCAAGCTGTTGAGCCGCACTGGCGAATCCAAGGTGGCGGCGGCCAAGGTCGATATCGCGACCGTGATGCAGGCGCTCAAGCTGTACAAGCTGGATAACCAGCGCTATCCGACCTCCGAGCAAGGCCTGCAGGCGCTGCTGACCAAGCCGACCAGCGGTCCGGCCGCGAATGGCTGGA
>JBGSBQ010000172.1:0-7236 GCA_041730475.1 Sphingomonadaceae bacterium | reverse complement strand
CATACACGGGGAACTGGGCCAGCACCAGCGCGCCGTAGAACCAGAACCACGAGTTGCCCAGCATGGACAGGAACACGACCCGGTTCTTGCGCGAGAAATTCAGGTTGCGGATCGATTCGGCGAACGGATTGCGGCTGATCTTCAGCTCCGGCGCCGACGCCGGCGACAGCGGAATGCGGTAGCTGGCCAGCAGGCCAAGGGCCGCTACCGCGATGGTCGCTCCCGCTTCCAGCAGCAGCCCGCCCGGCTTCTGCACCACCAGCACGGCGCCGAGAATTTCGCCCATCAGGATGCCGACGAAGGTACCCATTTCGGTCACGCCATTCCCGCCGATCAGTTCATCCGGTTTCAGCTGCTGCGGCAGGTAAGCATATTTGACGGGACCGAACAGCGTCGAATGGATGCCCATGCCGATCACGGCGGCCACCAGCAGCCACAGGGTATGGGTCAGCCAGCCGACGGCGGCGATGCACATGATGGCCAGTTCCAGCCATTTGATGAAGCGCGTCAGGCCCGCTTTCTCAAACTTGTCGGCCAGCTGGCCAGCGGTGGCCGAGAACAGCACATAGGGCAGGATGAACAGGCCGGGAATCAGGTTGGTGACCAGCGATGGCGACAGCGTGGTCCAGCTCATGGCGTCGAAGGTCAGCATGACGATCAGCGCGGTCTTGAACAGGTTATCGTTGAAGGCGCCGAGGAACTGGGTCCAAAAGAATGGCGCAAAACGGCGTTGGGTCAGCAGGGAGAACTGATTCGGTTGGCTCATAGTGCAAGGGCCCCTCACGCGAAGTTAAATTCCAGGAATGGTTGCCCGGATTATAACCGCCCCCGCCCTACTGTCCAGCGCAAAGCTCGGCTCATTCGATCCAGTCACTGAGCACATCGGCGGCGCCGGGACTGGCACTGGCCATTTGCCGATAAATGGCAGGCCCACGGATCGCTGTGGCGCGCGCCAGTATGTGTTCAGCATCCGCGATGAGGTGCTTGCGTTGCAAGCCATACAGGAAGGAGGATGTCGAGAGCAGCAGCACACGATCCGGTATCCGCACCATGAAACTGGCTTTCTTCAGATCCGAATCCTCAAACAGCAACAAGCCAGCATCGATGCCGCCCGCCAGTTCACGGGCTAATATTTCTGCAGCAGCCAGCTCGCCCCGATTCCGCAGGCGCCGCGCCGGGTCAAGCGCCAGTAGTTCGACGTATTCTTCGAACTCTTCGGTATGGCCGATTTCGACCTGATTAGTTTGCACCCCGGACCAGGCCAGGATTTCAGCAGCCCCGGGCCGGCCGATATGACGCGTGACTTCCAGGTGGACGATATCTGGAATAATAATACGGGTACCCATCAAGGTCAGCGTATCCAGCGCGTCGGCAATCGCGAGCGTGATCAATGGGCCTGCATCCGTGACGATCAGCGCAATGTTCATCCGAACACCTGATCAAACAGTCGTTGCTGCGCCGGGGTGTAGTGGATGCCACTGTCGACACGTGGCAGGCGCAGGCCGCGCTCGGCCAGTGCGGTCAGAATGTCACCAAACCATAGCCCGCTCGCCTGTTCCAGCGCACGCCGGTCGATCACACCAGCCGAATACTGCGCCAATAAGGTGTCCAGTGGCGGTGTTCCTGCTGCCGCAGCGTCCATTTCTGCAAGGGAATCCATGATTGGGCCTCCTTGAACTAAAAGGGAATCAAGTGACCACTATACACCGCTCGCCCATACGCAATCAGACCGGCAGCAGGATGTGGATGCGGGTGCCGGCGGTCAGGCCGGTGTCGATGTCGATGCGGCCGTTGAAGGCGTATACCCGTTCGCGCATGCCCACCAGGCCGATGCCGGACGAGGCCAGCGCGGCATCGAAGCCGATGCCGTTGTCCTCGATCCGCAGATGCAGGCCGGCGTCATCCAGCGCCAACTGCACCGCAACTTCGCTGGCGCGCGCGTGCTTGACCACGTTCGCCAGCGCCTCCTGCACGATGCGGTAGGCCGAAATCCCGACGCCGCTTTCCAGCTGCCGGAACGCGCCCTCGGCGCTGAAGCTGAACTGGCAGCCACGGTGCGCGCTGGCGTAATGGCGCACCACTTCCTCCACCGCGCCGTCCAGCCCCAGCATGTCCAGCACCTCGGGACGCAGGCGCCGCACCAGCGTGCGACCGCTGTTGTACAAACCCAGTGTCAGCTGGATGATGGACTGCGCCTTGCTGCGGATTTCTTCCCGCGCCGCAGTGCTGAGCGGCGCAGTCGGCGCTGTCAGGTCGGCAATCCGCTGCGCCTCCAGCCGCGCACCGATCAAGGCCGCATTCAATTCGTCATGAATCTCCAGCGCGATGCTCTTGCGCTCATCCTCCACCGCCGTATTCACCTTGCGGATCAGGCGCCGCTTGTCGTCGTCGGCTTCACGCAGGGCCTGCATCGACGCCTGCACCGACGCGTTCAGGCCACGCGCCAGCTGCCACGCCAGCACCGCGCACACCAGCAGGCCGGCACTGGCGACCAGCAACTCAATATAAAAGCGCTGGTTCTGCTTGTGCTGCAAGGCCGCCGGCGACATCGTCACCCGCACATAGCCCATGGTTTCCACCGTCATGCCGCTGCGCTGTTCGCGCCCGCCGAAATATGGCGTGCCGTCCGGCGCCAGCATATTGACCCACATCAGGCGCTTCTGCACTGGCGCTTCGTAGCTGCGCACATCGGGCTGACCGCTGCGGGCCTGCACCTGCACCAGCAGGCGCCGCTGACCATTCAGCACTTCAATGCGATAGATATTCGGGTCGGCCTGCAGCACGCCGTTGATGGTCAGGCGCAGGTCCTCGTGGCGTCCGGCCACCAGGCTGAATTCACTGCTGTCGGCCAGTACGCGGGCGATCAGCGGACCGCGCTCGGCCAGCTCATCGCGCACTTCAGACAGGCGCGCTTGCCACGCATACCAGACCAAGGTAGCAAACATATACGCCACCGGGAGCAGCGCCATCGCCAGCAGGCGGCTACGGATACTCCAGTGGCACCAGAAGACCAGCTTCATGGATGCCGGCTCACGGCTCAATCAGGCCGTGCTTGACGGCCAGCCGCGTAATCAAGGCCGGCCGGTGCACGCCCAGCTTTTCCTTGACCGCCTGGCTGATATTGCTGATGGTCTTGCTCGACACCTCAAGCTTCTCGGCGATTTCCGCATTGGTCAGGCCTTCGGCCATCAGCGTAAAGATCTCCAGCGCGCGCTCATCCAGCTGCGACTGCGGCGAGGTATCGCCCCGCACCGACAGATTGGCCAGCCGCTCGGCGATCTGCGGCGGAAAGTACAGCTCCCCCTGCTGCGCGCGCCGCACCGCCGCTGCCAAATCGGCCGGATCACAGTCCTTGGTGATGAAGGCGCGCCCGCCGATACGGTAAGTTTCCTTGATCAGGCTATCCTGATCGAACTGGCTGAGAAAAATGATTTTGGCGGACGGCGCTTGCGCCAGCAACTGGCGCGCTACATCGAGTCCGGTCATCTCCTCGCCAAAGCGGATATCCAGCACCAGCACATCCGGCTGCAAGGCCGCATACATCTGCAGTGCCTCCTGCGGCGTGCGCGCCTGCCCCACCACATCCATGCCCTGCCCGGCCAGCGACATCGCAAAGCCGGTCATCACGATCGGATGGTCATCCGCCAGCATGACGCGGATCGCTGCCTGTTCATGATCTTTCATCTGCTACTCCAATGCTTGTTTTTTGCTAGACAGGAGAAGCATAGCACAGTCATACCTACCGAAAATAGGCTTTCATTTTACCAATCAATAGAATAGTATACTTCCATCGCCTAGCAATTTATACTTCCACCCACCACCAAGGAGCGAGCATGGAATTCAGCAATCACCCCCACGGCCCCGGCAAGAACCTGACCGGACTGAGCCTCGTCGCCCTGCTGCACATAGGACTGGCCGCACTGCTGATCATCGGCGGCTCGCGGGTCACCATCTTCCGCGCTGGGCCGCCGGTCATCGAGGTGGTACCGACCCTGGAACCGACGCCGCCGCGCGTGGAACCCGATCCCGTAGCGCCGCCCGAGCCTAGCCAGCCGACTATCTTTGTGCCACCGCCGGAAGCGCCAGTCAGCCTGCCCGACACGCCGACCGTGAGCGCACGCCCGCTCAGCGACAAGCCCGCCGCCGATACCGGCAGCGTCGTTGCCAGCGAAGGCGGCAGCAAGGTGGCGGCGCCGAAAGCGGCACCGGTGCACCTGCCAGCGGTGGTCGACGCCAGCGCCTGCAGCAAGCCGGACTATCCGAAGAGCGCTTTGCGGAATGGGGATACGGGAACGGTGACGCTGGCCTTGCTGGTGGGGACCGATGGCCGGGTAGCTGATTCGCGCGTCGAGAAGTCGAGCGGCTTCCGCGAACTGGATCGCGCCGCGCAGGTGGGACTGGGACTGTGCAAGTTCAAACCGGGTACGCAGGACGGCGTGCCTTACCAGTCCTGGACCCGGATGCAATACGTATGGAGCCTGAACGATTAGGCCTTAGAACACCCACAGCTTGTCGGCGGGCAGTTGCAGGAAGTAGCTGCCCGCATCCAGTTTGTACTTCGAGTAGGCCCGCACGCTGACGCCTTCCGGCCCGGCAAACAGACACTCGAAGCGGTCACCCAGATACATGCAGGTCAGCAGCGGCAGTTCGATCGCATTGTCCACCGCCGTTACACTGACCTTCACTTCCTCGACCCGGATGATGGTGGCATCGCCGCCGGCCGTGCCGCGCGCCGTGCCCTGCAGGCGGGTGCCGTTGACGTCCAGCTGCACCACACTGCCACTGCGCGACAGCACCTTGGCCGGCAGCTTGACGTTACTGCCCATGAACTCGGCCGTGAACAGCGTCTCCGGCGTTTCATACATCTGCTGCGGCGTGCCCTGCTGTTCGATCTTGCCGTTATTCAGCAGCAGGATGCGGTCCGAAATCGCCATCGCCTCGGCCTGATCATGCGTCACCATCAAGGCCGACAGGCCGAGACGCACAATCAGCTCACGCAGGAAGGCGCGTGCTTCTTCACGCAGCTTGGCGTCAAGGTTGGACAGCGGCTCGTCCAGCAGGATCACCGGCGGGTTGTACACCAGCGCACGGGCGATCGCCACGCGCTGCTGCTGGCCACCGGACAGCTGGTGCGGGAAGCGCTCGCCCAGATGGCCCAGCCCCAGATTCTTCAGCACATCGTTGACCTTGTCCTTGATCTCGGACGCCGGCAGCTTGCGCAGCTTCAGGCCATAGGCCACGTTGTCGAATACGGTCTTGTGCGGCCACAGCGCATACGACTGGAACACCAGTCCCAGATTGCGCTGTTCGGCCGGCATTTCAAACTGGCGGGTGCCGTCGAACACATTGCGTTCGCCGATGTTGATGGTGCCAGCCTTCGGGCTTTCCAGCCCGGCCACGGCGCGCAGCAGCGTGGTCTTGCCGCTGCCCGAAGGCCCCAGCAGGGCCACCACTTCGCCCTTTTGCAGGTGCATCGAAACACCCTTCAAAATCGGATTGGTGTGCGCGCCGGTGCCGTAGTCCAGGTGCAGGTCGTTGACGGTCAATTCATTCATGATCAGGTCTCGTTTCATTGTTCTGGTGTTTAGTTATGCAGCTTGACGCCGAAGCGCAGCGCGATCCCGAGGCCGATCGCGACCAGGGTGACGTTGATGAAGGACAGTGCGGCGACCATATCGGTGGCGCCGGTGGCCCACAGCGATACCAGCAGCGCGCCGATGACTTCCGTGCCCGGCGACAGCAGATAAACGCCGGTCGAGTACTCGCGCTCGAAGATCAGGAACACCATCAGCCACGCCCCCAGCAAGCCATATTTGACCAGCGGGATGGTGACATCGCGCGAGACCTGGCCACGGCTGGCACCGACGGCGCGGGCCGCCTCTTCCAGCTCCGGCCCGACCTGCAGCAGCGCGGTCGAGATCAGACGCATGCCATACGCCATCCACACCACCGAATACGCCAGCCACAGGGCGAAGATGGTGGAGCGCACGGAGCGCAGCAGCGGAATCGCATGTTCGCTCAGCCACAGCGCCACGCCATTGTCCATGCCCTTCAACATGCCATCGAGCCAGCTCGGCACGAACAGGAACACCCACAGGAAGGACAGGCCAGCCAGCAGGCCCGGCACGGCACGCGGCACCAGCACGCTGTAATCGAGCAGACGGGTAATGCCGTCCGGTTTGCGGTGCATGGCCAGCGCAATGGCGCAGTAGCACACCACGGCCAGGCCGCCGCCAATGACGCCGATCAGGATGGTGTTGATGATGCCGCGGATCAGCGTCGGCTGCTCCAGAATTTCGCGGAAGTGCTGCAGCGTCAGCACGTCGGCCAGATTGACACCCTCGCCCCAGTACTGCACGAAGGAGCGCAGCGCGATACCCGACATCGGCATGATGATGGTGAACATCAGCCACGCGAAGATCAGCGCGAACGCCAGCCATTTCCAGCGCCCCAGTGGCATGGCCTTGGAGCGTGCGCCCTTGCCCTTGATCGACACATATTTGTTGGCCGATTTCAGCAGCCAGCGTTGCAGCATCACCAGCGGCATGGTCACCATCACCAGGCAGACGGCGACAGCGGCCATCAGGTGGTAGGACGGCGTGCCCAGTTTATTGGTCAGCTTGTACAGATAGGTGGCCAGCACCAGATGGCCTTCCGGATCACCCAGCACCAGCACCAGACCGAACACTTCAAAGCCGAGGAAGAACACCAGCACGGCGGCATACGCCAGCGCGGGAGTGATCATCGGCAGCGAGACGTTGAACATCACCTGCACCGGCGAAGCGCCGGTCACGCGCGCCGCTTCCTCGACGTCCGAGCCGAGGCTCTTCAGCGCCGACGAAGCGTACAGGTAGACGTGCGGCACATGGGTCAGGCCGGCGATGATGACGATGCTGGTGAACGAGTAGATGTTCCATGGGATGAAGCCGATGATGTCCTTGACCCAGGTCGAATAGAAGCCGACTGGCCCCATCGAGACCACATAGCCAAAGCCCATCACCATCGGCGACACGAAGATCGGCACCAGCAGCATGGGCGCAATCCAGTTACGGCCCGGCAGATCGGTGCGTATCATCAGGAAGGCCAGCATGCCGCCCAGCGGCACGGCGATCACGGTCAGGCCGGTGGCCAGCAGGAAGGCGTTTTTGAACGCCAGCGAAAAATCGGGGTCCTCGAAGATGAAACGGTAGGAATCGAGGCCGAACTCCTTGACCGGCATGAAGAACGGCGCCGACA
>JBGSBQ010000171.1:0-7260 GCA_041730475.1 Sphingomonadaceae bacterium | reverse complement strand
CCCACACCCCCCCCCCCCTGGGGGCCCCCCCCGCCGGGGAACCCACGGGGCACTGACAACTCAAGTACCGAATACATCATGACTCAAGCAAACCTCTTTGACGAACCGCTGCCGGACCCTGAACAGCCCACGCCACCGGGCGGCGGCGACGGCGGCGAAGTACTGACCCTGTCCACCTTTGCCGAACGCGCCTATCTCGATTACGCGATCTCGGTGGTCAAGGGCCGCGCCCTGCCCGACGTCTGCGATGGCCAGAAGCCGGTGCAGCGCCGCATCCTGTACGCGATGAATGAACTGGGCCTGAATGCCACCGCCAAGCCGCGCAAATCGGCGGCCGTGGTGGGCGATGTGCTGGGCAAGCTGCACCCGCACGGCGACCAGTCGGTGTACGACGCGCTGGTGCGCATGGCGCAGGACTTCTCGCTACGCTATCCGCTGATCGACGGCCAGGGTAACTTCGGCTCGCGCGACGGCGACGGCGCGGCGGCGATGCGTTACACGGAAGCCCGTCTGACCCCGATCGCCAAGCTGCTGATGGACGAGATCGACCTCGGCACGGTGGACTTCCAGCCCAACTACGACGGCTCGTCCGAAGAACCGAGCCTGCTGCCGGCGCGGCTGCCGATGGTACTACTGAACGGCGCCTCCGGCATCGCGGTCGGTCTGGCAACGGAAATCCCGTCGCACAACCTGACCGAAGTGGCGCAGGCAGCGGTCGCCATGATCCGCAATCCGCAACTGACCCACAGCGAATTGATGGCGTTGATCCCCGGCCCGGACTTCCCGGGCGGTGGCCAGATCATCACGCCAGCGGCGCAGATTCAGGAAATGTACGCCAGCGGGCGTGGCAGCATGAAAGTGCGGGCGCGCTGGAAGATCGAAGAACTGGCGCGCGGCCAGTGGCAGGCCGTGGTCACCGAACTGCCGCCGGGTACCTCGTCGCAAAAGGTACTGGAAGAGATCGAAGAACTGACCAACCCGAAAATCAAGCTCGGTAAAAAAGCGCTGTCGCCGGAACAGCTGGCGCTGAAATCGCTGATCCTCAATTCGCTCGATACCATCCGCGACGAATCGGGCCGCGCCGCACCGGTGCGGCTGGTGTTCGAGCCGAAGTCGAAGAATCAGGACCAGACCGAATTCATGCTGATGCTGCTGGCGCATACCTCGCTGGAATCATCCAACTCGATCAATCTGGTGATGATAGGCGGCGATGGCCGTCCGCGCCAGAAGGGCCTGGGCGACATCCTGCAGGAATGGATCACGTTCCGCTTCACCACCGTGACGCGCCGCACCAAATTCAAGCTGGGCAAGATCGATGCACGCATCCATATCCTGGAAGGTCGCGAGACCATCCTGCTGAATATCGATGAAGTGATCCACATCATCCGCAATTCGGACGAGCCGAAGGCGGCGCTGCGGGCGCGCTTCAACCTGTCCGATATTCAGGCTGAAGATATTCTGGAAATCCGTCTGCGCCAACTGGCGCGTCTGGAAGCGATCAAGATCCAGCAGGAACTGGCCGATCTGCGCAAGGAACGTCAGACCTTGCAGGACATGCTGGACAACCCGAACTCGATGAAGCGCGTGATCATCAAGGAAATCGAGACCGACGCCAAGCAGTTCGGCGACGTCCGCCGCACGCTGATCGAAGAAGCCCAGAAGGCCGTGGCCGAGCAGAAGGTGGTGGACGAACCGGTCACCGTCATCATCTCGGAAAAAGGCTGGATCCGGGCCCGCACCGGCATCGGCCACGACGCCACCCAGTTCACCTTCAAGGCCGGCGATACCCTGTATGGCGCTTTCGAGTGCCGTACAGTCGACAACCTGCTGGCCTTTGGCAGCAACGGCAAGGTGTATTCGGTGCCAGTGGCGGCGTTGCCGAACGCGCGCGGCGATGGTGTGCCGATTACCACGCTGGTCGATCTGGCCAGCGGCGCGCGCATCCTGCACTACTACTCCGGTCCGGCCACCACCCAGCTGATGCTGGCCACCAGCGCCGGTTTTGGCTTCATCGCCAAGGCCGGTGACATGGTCAGCCGCATCAAGGGCGGCAAGGCCTTCATCACGCTGGACGAGGGTGATGTGCCGCTGCCACCATCGGTGATCAGCGACAGCGCCAGCGCAGTCGCGGTGTTGTCAGCCAATGCGCGGGTGCTGGTGTTTGGCCTCGATGAGATGAAGACGCTGACCAATGGCGGCCGGGGCGTGATCCTGATGGAGCTGGAAGACAAGGAAACGCTGACTGCAGCGCGGCCGATCAGCCAGAAAGGCGTGATCGTGTCCGGTGTGGGACGTGGCGGCAAGCCGCAGGAAGAACGCCTGTCGGCATCGGCACTGGCGGTCCACTTTGGCAAGCGCGCCCGCAAGGGCAAGGCGCTGGCGACCAAGATCAAACCGGTAGCGCTGACGCCTATCGTTTAAGCAGGTCCGAGATGGCAGCCCGACGGCTAATGCTGTTCAGTCAAGGCGCAGGTCGGCTGGCAAACCCCTCCGACGCAAAGCTGGGGTCAGACCCGGCGGGTCTGCCCCCTGGTTTGCCTTGGGGTGCAAGCCCACGCTACGGCACTTTAACCGAACGGCATTACAGCCCCCACGACTGCCATTTTGTCGTTTCCACATCACGCCGCCCGCAGCCAGCACCACGATAACGGTTGCGCCGCCCCCCGCCCCTCGGCTACGCTTGCTGACACGCTCAGCATAAAGGGGGCAGCAGTGCTTGCCGACAGATTCCAACCACCTAGCATCACCACGTCCGACCGGCGCACAGCGACCCTGCTGCTGGCGCTGCTGGTGCCGCTGCTGGTGTTCTGGTATTGGCCGTCGCTGCAAATTCTGAAGTCCAGCGAAACCCTGTTCCCCGCCTCCGTCCACACCATCAGTGAACTGTTTGCCGTGGTGGTGTCGATGCTGATTGTCGCCGTCTCATGGAATGCCTACACCAGCGAACGTTCCGGCAATATCATCATCCTGGCCTGCGGCTTTGCCGCCGTCGGCCTGCTCGACCTGGCGCACATGCTGTCCTACAAAGGCATGCCCGATTTCGTCACGCCGGCCGCGCCGCAAAAGGCGGTGGCCTTCTGGCTGGCAGCGCGCATCGCTTCGGCGCTGACCCTGCTGGTGATCGCAGTGCGCCCCTGGACTCCGCTGCCCGACGCGCGCACCCGCTACACCTACCTCGGGCTGGCACTGGCCACCGTAGTGCTGGTGTATGTGCTGCAGCTGTACTACCCGGCCATCTGGCCGGCCCTGTTCATCCCCGGCCAGGGCCTGACCGCCACCAAGGTCGCCACCGAATACGGCATCATCGCGCTGCTGGAGATTCCGGCGCTGCTGCTGTTCCGCCTGCGCCGCCAGCGTCCCGAGGCGGCCGCGCTGTTCGTCGGTACCATGATCACCATTCTGAGCGAAGTCTGCTTAACCCTGTACGCCAACGTCAACGACATCTTCAGCCTGATTGGCCACGCCTACAAGGTGCTGGCCTATGTGTTCATCTACCGCGCCGTGTTTGTGTCCAGTGTGCGCGAGCCGTTCCAGCGCCTGTCGGCCGAGGTCGAGCAGCGCCAGGCCGCCGAAGAGCGCATCTCCTTCCTGGCCTACCACGATCCGCTGACCGAGCTGCCGAATCGGCTGATGCTGCGCACCCGTTTTCACGAAGCGCTGCTACGCGCCGGTGACGATGGCAGCCGGCTGGCTCTGGTCTTTATCGACCTCGATAACTTCAAGCATATCAACGACAGCATGGGCCACCTGCAAGGCGACCGCGTACTGCAGGAAATGGCAAAGCGGCTGACACAGGCGGTCGGCGCCGGCAATACCGTGAGCCGGCTGGGTGGCGATGAATTCCTGCTGCTGGCCACTGGGCTGTCTGGCGCCGAGGAGTTGCTGCCAACGCTGGATGCGGTGATGGCGCGGGCCCAGGCACCGATGCTGATCGGCGGCCAGGAGCTGACCACCTCACTATCAATCGGTATCGCACTGACGCCGGACGATGGCACTGACTTTGACACACTGCTGCAAAAAGCCGATACCGCCATGTACCGCGCCAAGCAGAGCGGCCGGAACGCCTACCGCTACTTCACGCAGGCCATGCTGGCCGAAGTCATCGAACGGCACGACATCCGCAACGGTCTGGCGCAGGCGCTGAAGCGCGATGAATTCGTACTGCACTATCAGCCGCAAATTGATCTGCGCGACGGCCGCCTGATTGGCGTTGAAGCGCTGATACGCTGGCAGCGCCCCGGACACGGCATGGTGCCGCCGGGACGCTTCATCAGCGTGGCCGAGGAATGTGGACTGATCGTGCCGATCGGCGCATGGGTGGTGCGCAGCGCCTGCCAGCAGATGGCGCTGTGGCGTGCCGCCGGGCTGGAAGATGTGACGGTGGCAGTCAACCTGTCATCGCTGCAGTTCAGCCGCGAAGATATCGAACAGACCGTCAGCGAAGCGCTGGCCGCCAGCGGCCTGCCACCGGCCTGTCTGGAACTGGAGCTGACCGAATCGATACTGGTACAGGAGGCTGATCTGGCGCTGGTCAAGGTGCAGCGCTTGCGCCAGCTGGGAGTACGCCTGTCGATCGACGATTTTGGCACCGGCTATTCCAGCCTGGCCTACCTGAAGCAGTTTGCCGTGCACCAGCTGAAGATCGACCAGTCTTTCGTGCGCCATATCGCCAGCCATCCCGACGATACCGCCATCGTGCGCGCCATCATCCAGCTGGCCGATGGGCTGGGACTGTCCACCATTGCGGAGGGCGTGGAGACGCAGGAAGTGGCAGCACAAATAAAAGCCCTGGGGTGTGCTTCCGCCCAGGGCTATTACTATGCCAAACCGATGCCGGCCGACCAGCTACTGAACTTCGTCTGCAGCCGCCAGCCGGCTTGAGTATTAATGCTTGGCTGCGGCGGCCTTGGCTTCCGCTTCGGCCTTGGCTTTAACAGCCGCAGTCTGTTCGGCGGCGATGGCCTTGTCAGCGCTGGCATCGACTGCCGTCTTGATCGCTTTGGCGTCAGCCTTGATGATCTTCTTGTTGGCCTTTTCATCGGCACTGGCGGCGGTCTTGTCAGCCTTGGCCTGTTCCTTCATCTTGTCTTCCGGATCAGCCTTGACGACTTTGGCATGGGCCTTGGCTTTGGTCAGGGTGGCGTCTGCGTGGGCATCGGTTTCCTTCTTGTCCGCCTTGGCCACGGCCTTGCTGACTTTTTCATCCGCCTTGGCGTCGACCTTCATTTCCTTCTGCTCGGCCTTGGCCACGGCCGGTGTCGGCGTTTGTGCGTAGGCGGCAGTGGCGAAAACACCGGCAATCAGGGCAGCGATAATTTTGTTCATGTTCTGGACTCCTTGGGTTATGTGTCAGAGACCAGCATAGCCCTGTAACGCTATGCACTCTGTGCGCTAGCGAACGATGGGGCGCAGGCGGGAATCCATGCTGAGTCGCTGAAGTCGAGCCCTATAGGTTCCCGCCTGCGCGGGAACGACGTTTTCAAAGTTTGCTCCAGTACGAAAAATAATTTGGTTTGTCTTGCGCGGCAAATTCAGTCATTCTGACGACTACTTTGCTACCCTGACGTTGATGAAAGGCTGTACCTTGAATTCGAAACAAATGGAAATTCTGCCGCTGGATCCCTATTCCACTGCAGCGCGCGAACTACTGGCCCTGTCCGATGCCTACATGGCCAGCCTGTACCCGGCCGAGAGCAATCACATGGAGAGCCCGGCCAGCCTGGCCGGCGACAACGTGGTGTTCGTGGGCGTGCACGTGGATGGTCAGCTGGCCGGCTGTGGCGCCGTCAAAATCGGTGCGGATGACGTCCCCTACGGTGAAATCAAACGCGTCTTCGTACCCGAGCAGCATCGTGGCCGTGGCTACTCCCAACACCTTATGCTGCATCTGGAAAGCGCGCTGAAAGCACGCAAGATTGACGTGGTGCGGCTGGAAACCGGCATCAGCCAGCCCGAAGCGCTCGGCCTGTACCGCAAGCTGGGCTACGTCGAGCGCAGCCCGTTCGGCAGCTACCAGCCCGACCCGCTGTCCATCTTCATGGAAAAGCGCCTGGCCGGATAAATTCAGACGCTTATTCGCGCTCCAGCACCGGCCCCAGTTCGATCGGATTGATGTCGAGCCGCATGTTGAGGATCGAGTAGGACGGCGCCGAGGCCGACGCATAGCCGACGCTGTCGGCCGTCTTGCTGAAGGTGAACTGGAACGCCAGCTCCGGGCGCTGGTCGTTCGGACCGCCGAGAGCGATCCCGACGCCCTCGCTACGGCGGTTGTTGATCAGTCTTTCCATCAGATCGACCACCGCATTCGCGCCCAGTATATCGGGTGAAAACACCGGGTGATAGACCTCGGAGCGATAGCCATCGAGGCGGCCATCGGCCTTCTCGCGCGAAGGGATGAAGGTGTGGGTGGCCAGATCGTACTGGTCGCCACGGTCCAGATAACTGATCACGGCGTTCGAGACATTGAAACCGACCCGGTCATCACGGGTGGTGGCGCGGCTCAGGTCAATCAGCAGCGCGCCCTTGTGCCCGAGGATTTCGACGCGGCGCCGGGCATCGACCACCATCGCCGTATTCTCATCGATGCCGAGGCCGATCTTATAGCCCTTCTTCAGCATGGCCGGGATCATGCGCGCAAACCGTCCGCGCACCAGCAGGTGCTGGTCAACAAACACGTCATCGCCGATGAAGCCCAGTCCGGGCGCGATTTCCTTGCCCTCGCTGACACCGTTACGCAGCGTCGCAAACACCGTCTTGGGTGCATAGAACATGGTACTGCTCATGATGGCGGCACCGGCGCTGCTGCCCGCCACCACGCCGCCGCCACGGTACACCTCCCACACCGCTTCCAGCATGGCGCTGCGGCTGCCATCCTCGCGCACCAGGGCCTGCGTGATGCGGGCCTGGTCGCCACCGGCGAAGAACACGCCTCCGGCCGAACGCACTGCCGCCGTCAGCTGCGGGTCTTCCGCCACCTTGCGAAAATCACTGCCTTCGAGTTTTACCGCCAGCGGCACCTGAAACGCATCGGCGCCATAGCGCACCAGCAGTTCGACGATACGCTCGCCGGTTTGGGTTGGGGCGGAGGAGGCCGAGGGGAACACGGCGATGCGGGCGCCGGGGCCGCCGGCCAGCGCGACGATGCGCTGCCAGACAGCGTCATTGTCGGGCTTCAGGCCGCCGCCAATGATGACCAGCGAGCCTTTGGCCGCCGCCGGCGCGACCGGCTCGGCTGCAGCAGCGGACGCAGGCACAGCCAAC
>JBGSBQ010000170.1:0-7266 GCA_041730475.1 Sphingomonadaceae bacterium | reverse complement strand
TGGTCAGCAGCAGGAAGAAGCACAGAAAGATCACCACGAACAGGTCGCGCTTCGCATGCATCTCCAGCAGTTTGAAGGCCAGCAGCAGGGCCAGCATGGTGACCCCGGCGTCGCGCCCCAGCAGCGTATGGAAGCTGGCATAGACACCGGCCATGGAGGCCAGCGACACCGGCAGCAGCAGCCACAGCGGCGGCAGGCGCCGGCCGCGCCACGTCAGCGCGCCGCGCCATAGCAGGGTGGCGCAGACGGTGGCGCTGGTCCACAGCGGCAGGTGGCCGAAGTGCGGCGCCAGCACCATCAGCGCGGCCGTGATCAGCAGCAGGGTGTCGGCCTTGTCGCGCGACAGGCGCCCGCTCAGTGGTAGGGGCAGGCGGCTCATGGCCGCGACTCCCGCCCGTACAGCGCCAGCGCCCGCAGGCAGGCGGCGCGATGCGGCTCGCCCAGTGCCGGCGCCAGTTGCAGCGGACCCAGATGGAAGGCATAGGGCAGGCCGCGCTGTTCGGCCTCCAGCACCCAGCGCGTCAGGCGCGATAGCTTGAGGTCCAGTGCCAGCTGCGCCGGCAGTTCGGCGAAATCGAGCCGCAGTTCGGCCACGGCGCCGCCTTCGAAGTGCTTGGTCACCAGCTGGCCGCCCAGCGCCGGGTCGTGGCGCGCGATCTGGCGCCATGCCAGATGGCGCATCGGGTCGCCCGGCTGGTAGCTGCGGATGCCGGCAAAGTTATCCAGCCCCACGGTGCCGTGGCCATCCTCGCTGGCGGCGCCGTGCATCGGCAGTGGCGGCGCGTCTGCTTCGGGCCACGGGTAGACCAGTACCTGCGCATCGGGCAGCCAGTAACTCCAGGCGCGGAACAGACCAAGGGGAAAGCGGGTTTGCAGCCGCACCCGTGGTGCTGGCAGCCAGCCACGCTGGGTGGTGCTGCAGGACAGCGTTAGCGTCGTAGTGCTGCCGGCGGCGGCATCGGTGACCAGTGCCGGCTCGCCGGCGTGCTGGAAGCCGAGCCACAGTGCATAACGGTCGCGTGCGCTGCGGTTCAGCAGTTGTAATTCGAACTGCGCGGCTTCACCGGCAAACACCGGCTGCGCACGGCCCGGCGCCAGCGTCAACAACGCCAGATTGCGCGCCGTCAGCCACATATCGGCCATGCCGCAGGCGCCGGCGAAAAAGGTCAGCGCGAAGCCCAGTCCGAGGTTGTAATTCAGGGCGCCGATCAGCATCAGCAACAGCAAGCCGGCGTAGGCGAGGCCGGCCTGGGTCGGCACGATGAACACGCGCCGCATCACCAGCAACACCTCGCCCGGCTCGGCGTCCTTCAGCTGGAACAGCCATTGGTCAGTCTGGCGGCGGATCAGCGTGCGCAGCGCGGCGATCATGGTGCTCAGAGCGGGACGGACTTTTGCAGTTGCAGCACCAGGTCACGACTCGACAGCGCCGCTCCGAGCGCCGAGCGCAGTGGCCGCAAGCGGTGCGCGCAGACCGGCACCAGTACTGCCTGTACGTCTTCCGGCAGCACATGGTCGCGGCCTTCCAGTGCAGCCCAGGCGCGCGCCGCCTGCAGCAGCGCGATCGCGGCGCGCGGGCTCATGCCCTCGGCGAAATCGCCGCTGTGGCGCGAGGCGGCGGCCAGCGCCTGCACATAATCGATCAGCGCCGGTGCCGCGTGGATCTGGCGCAGCCCCTGTTGGGCGCTGGCCAGTTCGGCCGGCGTCATGGCTGGTGCCAGTGATTTCAGCAGCACGCGCCGGTCTTCGCCCATCAGCAGTGCGCGCTCGGCGGCGGCATCCGGGTAGCCCAGCGACAGGCACATTAAAAAACGGTCGAGCTGCGATTCGGGCAGCGGGAAGGTGCCAATCTGGTGGGTCGGGTTCTGCGTCGCGATCACGAAGAACGGTTCCGGCAGGGCGCGGGTCACGCCATCGGCGCTGACCTGACGTTCTTCCATCGCCTCCAGCAGGCCGGACTGGGTCTTGGGCGTGGCGCGGTTGATTTCATCGGCCAGCAGCACTTGTGTGAAGATCGGGCCGGGGTGGAACACGAAACCGTTCTTTTCGCGCTCATAGATCGAGATCCCGGCCACGTCGGCCGGCAGCAGGTCGCTGGTGAACTGGACCCGGTTGAAGCGCAGTCCCAGCGACAGCGCCAGCGCGTGCGCCAGTGTGGTCTTGCCGACGCCCGGCACGTCTTCCACCAGCAGGTGGCCACCGGCCAGCATGCAAGTCAGGGCCTGACGCACCTGCAAATCCTTGCCGACGATGATCTGGCTGACCTGGCGGGCGACAGCATGCAGTTTTGTGTACATGGTAAGGTAGCGGTCTGGAGACGACATAAAATAATGAGCTTAGGGGATTCTATGCGAGAACGTGCGCGCAGGATACCCAAGAATACCTCGGCAGATATCACCACCATGACCACAGCAATTTACAGCCATCCCGATTGCCAGCGCCACGACATGGGCGACTGGCATCCCGAAGCACCGGCCCGTCTGCAGGCGATTGCCGACCAGCTGATTTCCGCCCACATCCATGATCTGGTCGAACACCGCGAAGCGCCGCTGGTGGCGCTGGCCGACCTGGAACGGGTGCATAGCCGGAACGCCATCGGCATTGTGCGCGACAACGTGCCGGCGCCGGGCGACACTTATCCGATCGATGGCGATACCTCGCTCAATGAATACAGCTGGCGCGCCGCGCAGCGCGCCGCTGGCGCCGTCGTGGCGGCCACGGATGCCGTCATCGACGGCGAGATCGCGAATGCCTTCTGCGCGATTCGCCCACCCGGCCACCATGCGCGGCCGACCGAGCCGATGGGCTTCTGCCTGTTCAATAACATCGCGGTCGCAGCCCGTCATGCACTGGACGTGCGCGGACTGGAACGGGTGGCGATTATCGATTTCGACGTCCACCATGGCAACGGCACCGAGGAAGCCTTCCTCAATGAGCCGCGGGTGCTGATGGCCAGCTTCTTCCAGCATCCGTTTTATCCCTATACCGAGGTGCCGCCGATTACGGCCAACCGCATCAACGTGCCGGTGGCCGCGCATTCCAAGGGCGATGTGGTGCGCCGCGTGGTCACTGACCTATGGCTGCCGGCGCTGCACGCATTCCAGCCGCAGATGATCTTCATTTCGGCCGGCTTCGACGCCCATCGCGAGGATGATATTGGCGGCATGGGGCTGGTGGAAGCCGATTACGCCTGGATTACCGAGCAGATGATGGACGTCGCACGCGTGCATGCGCAGGGGCGCATCGTCAGCAGCCTGGAAGGCGGCTACAACCTGTCCGCGCTGGCACGCAGCGTGGTGGCGCACGTCAAGGTGCTGGCGGAACTTTGAGCTGGCGGCGGCTGGGGCGCTGGTAGTTGCAGCCATCGCAGCCGCAGCTGGCCATATCCAGCAGCGTATCGACCACGTCGAGATCGACGCATTGGGACAGATCGACATCGCAGCCCGGCAGGTCGCACGGCACATCGCAATTGCCCGCTTGCCGCAGGCGCTGGCGCGGGTAAGCCGGCCGGCTTGCGCGGCAGTCGCACGCCACCTGTGCGCAGGCGCGCAAGCGGCGCCGTAGCAGCAAGCAGCCCTGTAGCAGCCCATGCCGATCAATACAGCGATAGCCATACGCCGAGCAGCTGTCTCGGCCGTGGTGGACGCGGAAGGCGCAAGCATAGCCCTTGCGAGGCGACAGGTAGCGTTGATACAGGCGGATCAGGCGCAGCGCGATCTGTTTCATGGGCATGCCGGGGAACGATACATCAAACTCACGCCGGTTGATCTCCGGACCTTTCGGGTTACGTGGTCACAGGCGCAACTATGGAATTGCTACGGCTTTGGCTCCGCGAGGATAGTGCCGCATAGCGCGGTCAAACATCTGGAAAGCGCCGCCTGAAATGAAAAGCCGCGATGGATGCCTTATGCCGTTCAGCCAAAGTGCCGTAGCGCGCGCTTCAACCCCAGGACAAGACCCGGGGTCAGACCCGCCGGGACTCGGCGTCCCCGTCTGACCCCAGCTTTGCGCCGGTGGGGTTTGCTAGCCGATCAGCGCCTTAATTGTTTGGCGGGATGCGGCAGGTCAGACTGCGACGGCCTTGCCATTGCGGGCCGACCAGCGGTACAGGCTGCCGACCAGCAGGCTGCCGACGATCAGCGCGATCAGCATGGTCTGCTCTTCGCTCATGCCATTCGCGATGGCCAGCGGCTCACCATTGCCGGAGACCACGATCAGCCCGGCCAGCGCGACGTTGAACAAGCTCTCGCCAACGATGAAGCCAGACATGATTAGCACGCCCAGACGCTTGGCCGTTTCGCCGCCCGTCTTGTGCTCGACGGCGCGGTCGAACAGGTAACCGGCGACGGCACCCACCACGACCGGCAGCGTGACGGCACTCGGCAAGTAGATGGCCAGGCCAACGCCCAGCGGTGGCAGGCTGTATTTATCATTGCTGGATTTTTTCAGCACGAAGTTGAGTGCCACCAGCGCCAGTCCGATCAGGGCGCCGTAACCGAGCAGGTTCCATGGCAGATCACCGCCGATGACGCCCTTGGCCAGCGTCGAAATCAGCGTTGCCTGCGGTGCTGCCAGCGGCTCGTTCGAGATCGCATCCAGATTCGGCGCACCGGCAAAGCCGTTCGCATGGTTCAGCAGTTCCAGCACCGGCGGCACCACGCAGGAACCGGCGATCACGCCGATCAGCAGGCCGACTTGCTGCTTCCATGGGGTGGCATCGACCAGCTGCCCGGTCTTCAGATCCTGCAGATTGTCGTTGCCAATCACGGCCACGGCCAGCACCACGGTGGTGACGAACAGCGCGAATGCCACCAGCGCATGCGCCACTTCAGGACCCATGATGTGACGACCGACCATGCCGACGCTGAGCGCGGCGCCCAGAATGGTCAGGATGGCGATACCGGATACCGGCGAATTCGAGGAACCAATCAGACCTGCCATGTAACCACAGACGGCGGCGGCGAACATGCCGGCGATCAGGATATAGCCGATGCCAACTGCTACCAGCGGCACTGACAGCGAGGCCAGCACGCCGCCCTGCAGGAACGACGCCAGCAGCCAGCCGGCCGGTACCATCGAGATCAGCGTGACCAGGCCGACGATAAACAATGGCAGGTCCTGCTCGGTGCGGGCGATCACCGCGCCTTGCACCTTGGCGGCACGCGAGGCTGCCAGCGCCGATTTCAGACCACCGATGACCGGCTTGGCCAGACCGGCCAGCGTGATGATGGCGGCAGCGCCGATAACGCCGGCACCAATCATGCGCACCTGGGTTTTCCAGACGCCGGTCGCCAGATCAGCGGCAGATTTGGCTGCATCCAGCGGCTGCATGGCGGTCATGATGGGCACCAGCACGCCCCAGGCAATCACCAGCCCGGCCAGCATCGCGATGCCGACCGTGATGCCCATCAGGTGGCCGGCGCCAATCAGCGCCAGCGAGCTCGATGCGCCGATGCCGGTCGCGCCGGAACCGGTACGGAAATAGATCGCCACTTCAGCGGCCAGCAGCTTGACGGCGGCACCGGCGGCAAACAGCGCCGAGGCCAGCGCGCCCCAGATCACGGCCCACAGGCCAGCCTTGCCTTCGGCCGCGCCGGAACGCGAGGCCATGCCCACTTTCAGCACTTCGGCTGCGGCCACGCCTTCCGGATAGGGCAGGTCGGACTGCGACACCAATGCGCGCCGCAACGGCATGGTGTACATCACGCCCAGCACGCCGCCGATGGCGCAGGCGCCAAAGGTCGGCCAGAACGGTACGTGCGCCCACCAGCCTATCATCAGCAAACCAGGCAGCACGAAGATCACCGACGCCAGCGTGCCGGCGGCCGAGGCGATGGTCTGGACGATGTTATTTTCCTGGATCGAGGCATCCTTGAAGGCGCTCAGCAGCGCCATCGAGATGACGGCGGCCGGAATCGAGGTGGCGAAGGTCAGGCCCACTTTCAGGCCCAGGTAGACCTGTGCTGCGGTGAAGACCAGGGTAATCAGAATACCCAGAATGACGCCCCGCAGAGTGATTTCCTTGGGGTTGGACGGTGCAGCTATGCTCATCTTCAGCACTCCGATGGATAGATTATTGTTTGATTTGGTTGAAGCCTAAATTGGAAAAGCGACTCATGATATCCGACTCCGTCGCGGCCAGGAGGTAAAATAGTGGATTAAACAGTCGAATTTGAAGGCAACAGCATGGCAATCCAATGGTATCCGGGGCATATGAACGCCGCCAAAAAGAAGGCGGCGGAGCAGATGGAGAACACCGATCTGGTGATCGAAGTGGTCGACGCCCGCCTGCCCGAGGCCAGCACCAATCCGATGGTGGAGGAATTGCGCAAGTTCCGCCAGCGGCCATGCCTGAAAATCCTGAACAAGATCGATCTGGCCGATCCGGAAGCGACGGCCGCCTGGAGTGCCTATTACAATGCGCAGGAAGGCGTGACCGCGTATGCGATGACGACCAAGAAGCCGGGCGACGTGGCGCGTATTCCGGACCTGGCCAAATCGCTGGCGCCGCACCGTGGCGTGCCGACCAAGCCGCTGCGCATCATGATCATGGGGATACCCAACGTTGGCAAGTCGACCTTGATGAACGCGCTGCTCAAGCGGCGCGTGGCCAAGGTGGGCGATGAGCCGGCCGTCACCAAACAGCAGCAAAAGCTCTACCTCGACAAGAACACCATTCTGGTCGACACCCCCGGCATGCTGTGGCCGAAGATTGCCCTGCCGAGTGATGGCCTGATGCTGGCCGCCAGCCATGCGATCGGCTCGAATGCGCTGATTGAGGAAGAAGTGGCGGTGTTTCTGGCCGATGAAATGCTGAAGTACTACCCGCAGCTGCTGGTGGCGCGTTACGGCTTCAAGGATCTGGACAGCATGGACGGCATCGCCGTGGTGGAAGGTGTGGCGGCCAAGCGCGATCACATCAGCCACCAGCGTGGTGTATCCAGCTTGATTGCCCTGCCCGCTGAGCTGTGCTTGGGCTTGCTCAAGCTGGGCTTGGGACGCTTTAAGAGCTGCATCGCGGCGCTCTAGCTCGGCACCGCTGATGAAGTTTTGGTCTTTCAGATCTTTGTAGCGCTTGTAGTCTGCCGCCGCTAAATCACGGTTGGTTTGCGCGGCAGACACTTGTGCGCGCGCTGCATCGGCTGAGAGTTTGTAGTCTTGCGGATCCAACTGGGCCAGCACCTGACCCGCTTTGACCCGTTGACCCACCTCAGCCTGGCGCTTGACAACCTTGCCCGCCACTCGAAAGCCCAACCTAGACTCCAC
>JBGSBQ010000169.1:0-7303 GCA_041730475.1 Sphingomonadaceae bacterium | reverse complement strand
GCAATATTAAAACTCTTCCCAAGCGTCGTCAGCGGCCGTGCTGGCGCTGCGCTGGGCCGCTGGCCGCGCCAGTGCCAGCCGCACGGGCTGGACCGTCTTGGCCGGCGGCCGGCCTCGACTTTCTCAACCGAGTCGACTATCAGCTCCTTGATTTCCTTGGCCGCAGCGGCCGAGCGCTGCGCCAGATTGCGCACACCAGTCGCCATCATGTTATTCCCTTCAGGATATATACATGTGTGCAACAAATTGTACGTTTCCAACGCTCCTTGTTCGATAATTTTGAACCGGGAATTCGCGTTTCTGTTGCCACGGATACCCGCCGCTACGCATCCCCATATAGAATTAGCGCCATTCCGGCACTCCACCTTATAAGACCACCCATGGCACTCAACGTTCTTCTTAATTTACTGGCCGCCTTCCTATTGCTGGGGCTGATGTACCAGCAGCAGCGCCGCCACGCCAGCTTCACCATCCGCGTCTTCACCGGCATGGGGCTGGGTGTGCTGCTGGGCGCGGCACTGCAAGCGATCTATGGCGCCGGCTCGGCGCCGCTGGCCACCACCAGCGACTATCTCGACATCGTCGGCAGCGGCTACGTCAAGCTGCTGCAAATGATCGTGATGCCGCTGATTATGGTCTCCATCATTGCCGCCATCTTGAAACTGAACGGTTTGCAGTCGCTGGGCAAGATCAGCGCATTGACCATCGGCACGCTGATGGTCACCACGCTGGTGGCCGCCGGAATCGGCATCCTGATGGCCAAACTATTCGGCCTGAGCGCCGTCGGCCTGACCGGCAGTGCCGCCGAGGCCGCCCGTGGCGCCTATCTGGAAGGCAAAGTCGGCGCGGCCCAGGCCATCTCGCTGCCCAGCATGCTGCTCAGCTTCATTCCGGCCAATCCCTTCCTCGACCTGACCGGGGCCCGCAAGACGTCGACCATTGCAGTCGTCATTTTTGCGATCTTCATCGGCATCGCCGCCACCGGCATCCATGCCAAGAAGCCGCAGGAATTCGCCAGCTTCGAACGCTTCATCCAGGTCGCCCACGCGCTGGTGATGCGCATCGTGACGCTGGTGCTGCGGCTGACCCCGTACGGCGTATTTGCGCTGATGGCGCAGGTGGTATCGACCTCCAGTTACACCGACATCCTGCACCTGATTGATTTTGTGCTGGCCTCGTACAGCGCGCTGCTGGCCATGTTCGTGGTGCATCTGCTGCTGATCGGCGCCAGCGGACTGCATCCGCTGCGGTATGTGAAGAAAGTCTTCCCGCTGCTGGTGTTTGCCTTCACCTCGCGCAGCAGCGCCGGCGCCATTCCGATGAGCGTGCAGACCCAGACCCAGCGTCTCGGTACGCCAGAAGGGATTGCCAATTTTGCCGCCTCGTTTGGCGCCACCATCGGCCAGAACGGCTGTGCCGGCATCTATCCGGCCATGCTGGCCGTGATGATCGCGCCCACCGTCGGCATCGACCCGTTCACGCTGCAATTCATTGCCCCGCTGCTGGCCATCATCACCATCGGCTCGGTCGGTGTGGCGGGCGTCGGCGGCGGTGCCACCTTTGCGGCACTGATCGTGCTGTCGACGATGAACCTGCCGGTGGCGCTGGCCGGCCTGCTGATCTCGATCGAACCGCTGATCGACATGGGCCGCACCGCCCTCAATGTCAGCGGTTCCGTCACGGCCGGCACGCTGACCAGCCGCTGGCTGGGCGAGACCGATCTGGCCACCTTCAACAGCGACGCCGACCTGAACGTCGACAGCGAACGCCGGGCTGCCTGAACCTGCGCGGAACTCGCAGCGGCCGACCGGGTATCCCCCTTTCTTCACAGGAAAAGGAAGACCTGATGCACAAGCTGCCCCCGACTTGTCGGACCGTCCTCGGGACGGGTTGCTAGCCGCCCGGCTGGGTGGCTGCCAGGAGCACAATAATGACCAGCCGGTGGTAACGCCGGTACCGGCCAGTTAGCCCCCCAATAAGTGCTGCCAAGGGACGAGAAAAGCCTACTCGCAAGCAGGAATGCTGTTCAGTTAAGGCGCTGATCGGCTGGCAAACCCCTACAACGCAAAGCCGGGGTCAGACCCGGCGGGTCTGACCCCAGGTCTTGTCCTGGGGGGCAAGCGAACGCTACGGTACATTAACTGGTACCCCTGCCAGAAGCACAATAATGACCAGCCGGAAATAACGCCGGCACCGGCCAGCCCCCCCAATAAGTGCAGCCAAGGGGCGTAAAAAAGCCTGCTCGCAAGCAGGCTTTTTACGCCATCAGACGACGGTGATCAGAACTTGTAGTTGTACGCTACGCCCAGCAGTTGCAAATGGGTCTGGTACACGCCACGGGTGGTTTCGCCATTGCCGGTGCAGGTGGTCATCAGCGGATTGCAGTTATTGCTGTAATTAGCGCGCGCATCCTTGAAGTCCAGATAGCTGTAAGCCAGATCGATCGACGAGTTGGCATTCAACTTGTAGTTCACGCCCACCGAGTACTGATACCGATCGCTGTCCGGCAGTGCTGGATGGGTCAGTTCTGCGCTCTTCACTGGCGACTGGTCGTAGGCAATACCAGCACGCAGCGTCAGGCTGTTGCTATACGCATAGTTGCCACCCACCGAGACGCGCACCGTGTTCTTCCACTGCTGGCGGATCACTTCGTCGCCTTCGGTGGTGCCCGGGAACTGGATATGCAGGTCGCCCATGCGGTTGTTGCGGGTCCAGGTCACATCAGCCATGCCGGCGAATTTCGCATCGAACTGATGGAACACATTGGCCGACAGCGTCTCTGGCGTACGCAGCGTCACCAGCGCAGCGGAGTCAGCGTGATGCGAGCTGGCAGCCAGCACCTTGTTGACGACAGCGTCCGTGGTCGAGCGCGAGAAGTCCCACAGCGCCGCGCCACGCAGCTGGTGCGAGATCGACGAACGATAAGCCAGACCGAAACGGGTACTCTCATCGAGCGTGAACATATAGCCCAGATTGAAGCCATAGCCCCAGTCCTTGCCGTTGAATTCGCCATGACCATCCTTGACCGTGGCCAGCGCCGCTGGATTGCCACCCAGTGCTACGATCTGCTTGATCAGCAGCGCGCCCTGCGCTGCACCGGCGCCGGACGACAGCGCAGCGATCGAACCCGGCACGTCCACGGCTTGGCTCAGATCGGCGCTCATGTGTTCTGCATCGATACCGAAACCGAAGGCATGGTGCTGGTTCAGCTTGAACGATACCGATGGGTTCAGCGTCACCGCTTCCAGCTTGATGTTGGCCAGCGCGTAGCGGCCGGTCCAGCTGGTGCCGTAATCAATCTTGGCGCCGTACGGCACGAACATGCCCAGACCCACGCTCCACTGATCATTCAGCTTCTTGCTGGCGTAGAACGATGGCGCGGTCACCGAATTCGGTGCGTAATCGGCGGCCGCGGTGCCGCCCGTCTTGGTCCCGGTGAAACGGGTCGAGCCGGTATCGTTGAAGGTCGAATGCGGGATCACGACGGTGGCACCGGCCTGGATCTGAGTACCGTCCAGGCGCGACAGGCCAGCCGGATTGTAGAAGATGGTCGAGGCGTCGTTCGCTTCGGCGGCGTTGGCATCGGCCGACCCTTGGGCCGCGACGCTTTGCGAACCGAAACGGTAGCCGGAAGCCAGCGCGTTCACAGACATGGCGCTCAGAGCGGCGGCAATGATCAGGGGAAGGTATTTTTGTTTCACTATGGGTCTCGCTTTTTATAAATATTGGCTGCTCTGCGCCAGGTTTGTCTCAGCCCCATCAGCATGCCTGAGCCTCAACAAGGCGGGCATGGTGCAGGGAGGCCAGCAGCATACTACATTCCTAAATTGTTCAGCTAGAGGATAAATACTAATTCAACCACTGCCGGCGGCGCCTGCGCTTCTGTGCTACGCTGCGTCACGGTCAATCCTGACTGTCCATTTCCCCCTTGCCGACGACTGGAAGCCGGAGCGTTCCATGCGTCTAAACGACCCCAACCAAAACCACCTGCTGGCCGCCCTGCTCGATGCCGAGTTCGACCGCCTGTCACCGCACCTCGCCCCCGTCATGCTACGCCTCGGCGATGTGCTGTATGAGCCGGGCGGCGAACTCAGCCATGTGTACTTCCCCACCTCGGCCATCGTCTCGCTGCACTACATGCTGGAAAATGGCAGCTCGTTGGAAATCGCCGGCGTCGGTAATGAAGGCATCCTCGGCGTCGCCCTGTTTATGGGCGGCAGCAGCACCCCCCGCCTCGCCGGGGTGCAGACGGGCGGCCCAGGGTACCAGTTGCCGGCCGCCGTACTGCTGCAGGAATTCAACCGCGCCGGCCCCGTCATGCGCTTGCTGCTACGCTACACGCAAGCCTTCCTGACCCAGATCGCGCAAACCGCAGTCTGCAACCGCTACCACAGCGTCGAACAGCAACTATGCCGCTGGCTGCTATTGACGCTGGACCGGGTGCCGAGCGCCGAACTGACGATGACGCAGGAACTGATCGCTGGCATGCTGGGCGTGCGGCGCGAAGGCGTGACGGAAGCGGCCGGCCGCCTGCAAGGCTATGGCTACATCAGCTACCGGCGCGGCCACATCACCGTACTCAACCGCGCGGGACTGGAACGCGACAGCTGCGAATGCTACGCCGTGGTGCGCAAGGAATTTGGCCGCCTGATGTCGGATGTCCACCAGCGCCAGCCCGCCCCCTCACCCAGGAATCCATGATGATCCAGAGCACACCGCTATTAAAGGCCGACGCCCTGCAACAGGCGATCTTTAACAGCGCCAATTTTTCCAGCATCGCCACCGATGCCCAGGGCGTGATCCAGATCTTCAATGTCGGCGCCGAACGGATGCTGGGCTATGCCGCCGCCGAAGTGGTCAACAACATCACGCCGGCCGGCATTTCCGACGCGCAGGAAATGGTGGCGCGCGCGGCAGCGCTGAGCGCCGAACTGGGCACCACCATCCAGCCCGGCTTCGAAGCACTGGTCTTCAAGGCCTCACGCGGCATCGAAGATATTTATGAACTGACCTATATCCGCAAGGATGGCAGCCGCTTCCCCGCCATCGTCTCGGTCAGCGCGCTGCGCGACGGTGACGACAAAGTGATCGGCTACCTGCTAATGGGAACCGACAACACCCTGCGTAAGCAAGCGGAAGCGGTGCAAGCCCTGCTCGACCAGCGCCTGCACGAGCAACAACTGGCGCTGCAAGAGACCAATGCCGAACTGGAATCGGCGCGCGCCATCGCCGACAAGGCCAACCGCGCCAAGTCCGAATTCCTGTCTAGCATGAGCCATGAATTACGCACGCCGCTGAATGCGGTGCTGGGCTTTGCGCAGCTGCTGGCCTCCGAGCAGCCGCCGCCCAGCGTTGGGCAACAGCGCTCGCTGGACCAGATCCTCAAGGGGGGCTGGTATCTGCTGCGGCTGATTAATGAAATCCTCGACCTGGCGATGATCGAGTCGGGCAAGGTCACCCTGTCGCAGGAATCGATGGGCGTGACCGACGTGCTGAAGGATTGCCAGGCCATGATGGAACCGCTGGCCAAGAAGCGCGGCATCACGCTGCGTTTCAACGGCCCCGAGCAGCGCCTGTTCGTGCATGCTGACCGCACCCGCGTCAAACAGGTCATGATCAACCTGCTATCCAACGCCATCAAGTACAACCGCCGCGGCGGCAGCGTCACCGTCGATTGCCAGCCGGCGGAACAGGCCATGGTCTGTATCAGCGTGGCCGACACCGGCGCCGGCCTCGATCCGGCCCAACTGGCACAGCTGTTCCAGCCCTTCAACCGGCTTGGCCAGGAAGAAGGCGTCGAAGAAGGCACCGGCATCGGCCTGGTCGTCACCAAGCAGCTGGTCGAACTGATGGGCGGCAGCATCGACGTGCGCAGTGCCATCGGCAGCGGCACCACGTTCTCGGTGTCGCTGGCCGCCAGCAGCGAGCCGACCCTCGCACTCGACAGCTGCAGCCATGAATTGAGCGACTTCAGCCAGCACCATGCGGCGCCGCGCACGCTGCTGTACGTGGAAGACAATCCCGCCAACCTGAACCTGGTTGAGCAACTGGTGCTGCGCCGCCCGGACCTGAAACTGCTGACCGCGACCGACGGCCATGCCGGCATCCAGCTGGCGCGCGCCTGCCAGCCCGATGTGATCCTGATGGACATCAACCTGCCCGGCATCAGCGGCTACGGCTGCCTGAAAATCTTGCGCGATGACCGCAGCACCGTGCACATCCCGGTGTTGGCCCTGTCGGCCAACGCCATGCCGCGCGACATAGAAAAAGGCATCGAAGCGGGCTTCTTCCGCTACCTGACCAAGCCTATCAACGTGATCGAATTCATGGCGGCGCTTGACCAGGCGCTGGACTTCGCCGCCGCCCACCCTGCAGTCCGTCTGGAAACGCATCATGATTAACTCGTCCGACCTGCTCGCCGCCCGCATCCTGATTGTGGATGACCAAGCCGCCAACATCATGCTGCTGGAACAGATGCTGAGCAATGCCGGCTACCGGCACCTGACCAGCACCATGGATCCGTTTGCCGTCTGCGCGCTGCACCAGCAACACCAGTACGACCTGATTCTGCTCGACCTGCAAATGCCGGGCATGGATGGCTTTGAAGTACTGGCCGGCCTGCATGCGGTGGAAACCAACGGCTATGTGCCGGTGCTGGTCATCACGGCCCAGCCCGGCCATAAACTGCGCGCCCTGCAGGCGGGAGCGCGCGACTTCATTGCCAAGCCGTTTGATTTAGTGGAAGTCCAGACCCGCATCCGCAACATGCTGGAAGTGCGCTTGCTGCAGCACCAGCTGCAGCGCTACAACCTGCAACTGGAACAGACGGTGCAGGAACGCACCGCCCAATTACAACGCAGCGAAGCGCGCTTCCAGCGCTTCACCGAGCTGTCTGCGGACTGGTATTGGGAACAGGATGGCGACGGCAAGCTGACCGACTGGCATGGGCCGGTGGACGACATGCTGGGACTGGGCGACAGCAGCGCCGATCACGGCTGGGACGTCAACGAACGGGCCCAGCTGGAAGCGAATATCGCCGCCCGCCAGCCCTTTATCGATTTCCTTTACAGCCGCAGCCGGCCGGATGGCCAGCGCCAGTATTTGCAGGTCAGCGGCGAGCCCATGTTTGACAGCGCCAGCCGTTTCATCGGCTACCGCGGCATCGGGCGCGATGTGACGCAGATGGCGCTGGCGCTGAAGGCGTCCTGACGCTGCAGCGCTAAAAAAACGCCCCGTAGGGCGTAATACTGCTCAGTCAAGGCGCCGATCGGCTGGCAAACCCCACCGACGCAAAGCCGGGGGG
>JBGSBQ010000168.1:0-7304 GCA_041730475.1 Sphingomonadaceae bacterium | reverse complement strand
GCCATCCATCATCAACTGAAAGCCGGCATAGCTGTTTGAATCGATCGCCGCGACGACCACGGTATTGTCGCCGAGTACCACCGACGATACCGCGATGCCTACCCCATAATTGCTATCCAGCGCAGTCACCACCGCACCCGTTGCGGAATACGTGGCCGCCTCCAGTGCCGCACCAGTGGGATTGACCCAGGTGATCTGGAAGTCGCCATTGCTGTTCGCTGCGATGGATAAGGGGTAGTCTGACAGCCAGCTGCCATCCGGTGCCACCTGGGTCTCGGAACCGACGCTGCCATCGGCAGCGATAATCGTAAAATTGACGGCACCTGCCGTGGTGCTATAGGCAACCACGTATTTATCACCGGGCAAGGCGGCGACCATCGGCGCCTTCTGAGTGCCCGTCGCAATCGTGAGTTCCGTGCCCTGCGCCACCCCGGCACTATTGAAGATCTGGGAGTGTATGCCACCACTGCTACTGCTCTGCCAAGTGACAACGAAATTGCCGTTACTCAGGGTCGCGATGGTGGGCGCGATCTGTTCACCGCTGGTCGCCGTGTTGACGGCTACATCCTCGCCAAACGAGATATCACGGCTGGTGCCCAATGCCGTGAAGGTCAGCGTCTTGGCATAACCCTGGCCGTTGATACCGACGCCGCTGTAATCGGTCTGGAAGGCATCGTAATAACGCAGCGAGATCGTGGCTTGCTGGCCCACCGGTGGCATTGCGCCGCTGCCCAAGGTCAGCTCGGCAGTATTGGTGGTGGTGCTGGGCGTGATGCCGAACAGATTGGCGATACTCTGTCCCTCAATCACCCACGCGCCACCAACTATCCCGCCAGTATCTGTCGGCGTGGCAACATTCATGGTTCCCCCCAGCGGGGCGTCGTTCACAATATACGCGGAACTGGAAGTAATATCGGTCGGCGCATTATCAAGGTAAATGAATGTCTGGTGCGAGAAATAGCCAGTCGCATCCTGGTCGGCAGGATCGGTATATGCCCGGAGAAAGGTCGAGTACGGGGAGGCCAGTGAGACCGCCCCTTCGTCCATAAAGCGTACCCACGAATTGGGAGGAGCGGCACCCGTGGCGGACGGATTACTGGTACCGAGAAGCGTGGTCCAGTTGAGCCCCTGATCAGTACTATACTCAAAATGGCCATTCTCGACGGTCCGCGCCGAGCCGCTGAGGGCATAATAATAACCATTGGGAACTTCAATTATTGTACCCTCGCCACCAGGTCGACTATAGATATACTGCGGTGCGCGTGGAAATACACGTATTGGATTTGTGAATTCAACAGTACCAGTCCATACCAGTGGAATTGCCATTATGTCTCCTACCCCATCAATATTATTCGAATGATCACTTAGAATATTTATTTTTAATAAATCGTATTCGATTAAATCAATTGCAGCAAGAGCTGACATCACTACTAATTATCAATTAATTGGCAACTATTTTAATACTATCCTCTCTGACGTCTTATATAAGACATAATATTTAAAAAAGTATCAGTCCAGTAGCGCTCCCGATGGGCGGCCAGGTAAACCAGCAATTCCTCGTGCGCCTGCACTGAATTACGCAGATAATCGCCGCCGATGCCGTGGAAGGTAAAATTGACCATGGTGCCCTGAGCGCCAGCCTGTTCGACGAGGGCGATCAGCTGCGGCCCAGTCAGGCCGACCGGGTCCGCAACCGTAACCTGATACGGGTCCAGGGTCGCCATCGATGGCACTACCCCGCTGCCGCCCCCAGCCTTGATGGCGACGAACTCGGAACGGATCGCAGGCAAGTAGTTGACACCGCTGGCCAGCAGGTCGCCGCACGGCGCGGTGAAGGTGCGTTCGTGCCGGCCGTCGATTGCATACAGCATGGTATTGGCGACACGAACCTGATCCAGCACCTGCGCCACGCTGGTGTGATCGAGGTCGCGGTGCGGCGGCACCCAGTCACGCCCGGGCAGGCTGTGTGAACATTGGTGGAACAGCGTGTGGTTGCCCAGTTCATGGCCGCGCGCCGCAGCGGCGCGCCACTCAGCCATCCGCAGCCGCACCGAGGGATTTGATAACTGTAGGTAGAAGCTGCCCTTCAGCCCATGCCGGTCCAGCACCGGGAGCGCATGATCCAGCTGGCTGTCGAGCGCATCGTCATAGGCCAGACTGACGGCGGCGCGAATCCCGGCCGGCCAGTGGAATGTCGGCGGCGCAGCGCCGGCCAGCGGCGCGGCCATCCACAAGGCCAGTGCCGCCAGCCAGCGCCGCGCCCTCACGCGGCGGCGCGCTGCACGGCGCTGCAATAGCGGTCGATATAGGCCTGATGCGTCGGCAACCGCTGCACGGTGCGGTCGATGTCGGCCTTGATCGCGCCAAGGAATTGGGCCAGTTCTTCATCGCCCATCAGGTCAGCGGTCTGGTGGTGCGATTGCGGCATGATGCCCTGCCCCAGCATCACCTGGATCCACGAGTTCTCGGCAAACAGTTCGTTCGGCACCCGGAACACGCGGCCCGTTTCGCGGAACAGGTCGATGCGGTGCTGCAGCGAGGCCGGGATCGCCATCTCGCGGCAGGCGCGCCAGAACGGCGTGTCGACCCGGTTGGTCACGTGGTAGTGCAGGATGATGAAGTCGCGGATGTGCTCAATCTCGTTGCGGCACTGCTGGTTGTACTCGGCCACGTCAGCCTTGCTGATGCCCTGCGCCGGGAACATCTGCATCAGGCGGATAATGCCGCGCTGGATCAGGTGGATGCTGGTCGATTCCAGTGGTTCGAGGAAGCCGCTGGCGAGACCGATGGCGACGCAGTTGCCCTTCCACGTGGCGTGGCGCTGGCCGGGCGTGAAGCGGATCGGCCGTACCGGCGTCAGGACTTCGCCCTGCACATTCGCCAGCAGGATCTGCTTGGCCTGTTCATCGTCCAGATAGCGGCTGCTGTAGACCATGCCGTTGCCGACCCGGTGCTGCAGCGGAATCCGCCACTGCCAGCCAGCGTCGCGGGCGATCGAGCGGGTGTAGGGCAGCGGCTCGCTCACGGATGCGGTCTGCACCGCCACCGCACGGTCACAAAACAGCCATTGCGACCAGTCTTCATAGCCGACGCCCATGGTATCGCCGATCAGCAGGCCGCGGAAACCGGTGCAGTCGATGAACAGATCGCCTTCGATGACGGCGCCCGATTCCAGCCGCAGCGCCGTGATATCGCCGCTGGCAGCGTCGGTATCGACCTTGGCGATCTTGCCTTCGACGCGCTTGACACCAAAGCCTTCGCTGAAGCGGCGCAGGAATTTCGCATACGCGCTGGCGTCCAGATGGAACGCATAGTTCATGCCCTGCTGCGGCAGATGCGCGAAGCGCTGCTGCTGCGCGGCCTTCAGTTCCAGGCAGTAGTCACCAAAGTCGCTGGCCAGCTGGCGCTCGCGGCCCTTGTGCCAGAAGTGCTGGAAGCCGGCAGTCCAGTGATCGCGCCCGGTGCTGCCGAACGAGTGGATGTAGTCCTCGTTGCAGTTGCGCCAGTTCTCGAAGCTGATGCCGAGCTTGAAGGTGGCATTGGTGGCGGCCATGAATTCCTGTTCGTCGATCCCGAGCAGGTCGTGGAAGGTCAGCAGCGTCGGGATGGTGGCTTCGCCCACGCCGACAGTGCCGATTTCATCCGACTCCACCAGCGTGATATCGAGCTTGCGTCCCAGCGTCTTGGAAATCCCGGCGGCGGCCATCCAGCCGGCGGTGCCGCCACCGGCGATCACCACGCGCCGTATCGTGTTGTCTTGTTGGGCCATCAGCGGTCTCCTGTCAGCGATTCAGTTTGGACAGCAGATGCGCGCGCATGCGGCGGGCACCGTGCTGGTCGAGCGGCGCCAGTGCATGGCGCACCGCTGCGGGAATGTGGGCGGCGGTGGCATCGCCAGCCTCGAACACGTAGTGGCGGAACATCTCCTGCCACGCCTTGCGCTGCTGCGGCGGCAGTTCGCGCATCGTCATCATGGCCAGCATCAGCGCGTTCATCGGCGAGTCCATGTGCTCGGGCGTGTCGCGCCACCAGTAGTTGATCAGTACATTCAAGCTATGCAGCGCGTCGATCGCGTGCCACCACATGCTGGGGATGAAGATGGCGTCACCCGCCGCCAGCTCGGCCACCTGCGCCGCTGCCATGGCGTCGACAAAGCGCGGAAACGCTTGCAGGTCGGGCGCCTGCACATCAACCAGACTGATGGCCTGCCCGGCCGGTGTGAAATCGAGCGGGCCGATATACAGGTTGGCCAGCTGCTCCGGCGGGAACAGCGTAAAGCGGCGCCGGCCCACGGCCACGCAGGCCAGGTTGTCCGGCACGTCGTGATGGGCAGCGACGCGGGTGCGGTTGCCGATCCAGATGCTGGCCAGCGCATCGCGTTCGGCCAACGGCAGCGTGTGCTCGGCGTTCAGTTCCGGCAGGATGGTGTCGATGGTGGTCGAGCCGACGTACATCGCAGGCGCGTCGGGCACCGGCTGCAGTTGCGCCAGCGTGTCGAGCAGCGTATCAAAGCTCATCCACTCGGGCGAAAAATTGTAGCCGTCAAACTGCGCGTTGTAGAAGAAGCGGCCCTGTGCAGACTGCGGCGCCAGCAAGGCGCCGACCCGGGCCCGCGGCGTGCCGCGCACCGGGCCATGCTGGTAGCGCAAGTAGTCGGCAGCGGCCAGATCAGAGTGGCGCGCCGCCCTGACCAGCGGCCAGTGCGCGGCATAGCCCCGCAACACCACCGGCTCGGCCGCCGCCACCAGCGCGTTGAACTCTGCCTCGGCCTGTGCCAATGGCAGCGCAGTCCAGCCGCTGGCGTCGAACTCGCGGATCGGTTTAGCGACGGGCAGCATAGGCGCGGTTCTTGCGCTCGATCAGCGCGCGGAATTGCGTCATCGAGGCGATCATCATGTAGATCGCCTGCAGGTAGCCAGCTTGGTGCAGGGCCGCCAGCGCGTCAGCGCCAAGCGCGCCGAGGCGCTCTTCGTGGATGGTGTAGAAGCCGACCAGACGATGCTGCGAACCGTCGGCCATCGTGATGTCGAGCACGAACGACTCCACCAGCTCCAGCTGCACCAGCGCGGCAATGAACGCGGGCGTGCTCTGGATCCCTTCGTGGATCGTCATCAGCACCGAGTTGATACGGTCGATATACGGGGTGGTGCCGCCCTGCGGCAGGAACAGCACTTCGCCTTCGGTGCGGCTGATGCGCGGGTGATCGACGTCGATATTCAGCGTCAGCTGCTCGCCGTTGACGCCGATCTGGAACGGATGACGCTCGATCGTCAACGGTACATAGGTGGCATCCCAGCCGGCGCTGTCGAGGAACAGGTTTTCGCCTTCCTCAAAGCCAAACAGGGCCAGCGGCACCAGCGTGCTGCCGTCATGCGACTTTTGCAGCACGATGGGGTAATACGCTTGCAGGTTGCGGAACTCGGCCGGGAAAGTCAGGGCCGACATCACGTTGTCGCCGAATTCGGCGCCGTGGCGGGTAATCACGCGCAGGTCATAGTGATCGATATTGTTCAGTAAAGCCGATTGGGTCATCAGGTGTCTCCGGGTCAGATTCTATGCATGCCATGCAGCCGGATATGGTCCAGCAGCTGGCGATTGGATGGCAGCGCCGGTAACATCTTACGCGTCAGCGCGGCGGCCTCGCGGAAAAATTGGTCGGCACGCTCGGCATCATCGCTGCGCCGCAGGCCGGGACGGTACTCGGGCTGGAAGCCCATGCCGTACAGGATGTACTGGTAGCTGGCCGACGGGAAGATCTCCTCGATGCGCTGGAAATCGTGGCGCGACGGCGGTTGCTGGCGCCACAATGCCAACAGCTACTGCAGGCGTGCGGGGATGGTGGACGGATCGCGGTTGTCGCGCCAGTAGCTGCAGCCATCGGCATCGCGGCGCTGCGACAGCACGTAATGCAGCTTGAGGAATTCGATCACGCGCTCCCAGCGATAGCGGAAGGTGTCGTTAAAACGCTGCGCCAGCGGCGCCATGGCGGCGCGGGTGGCCGGCATCTGCTCGGCTACCAGCTTGGCCGACATCTCGACCAGTGCCAACGCCGACGCTTCCAGCGGCTCGATGAAGCCGGCCGACAGGCCAATCGCGACACAGTTGTGATGCCAGAATTTCTCGCGGTAGCCGGGCTGGAAACTCAGCTTGCGGGGTGCCGCCACGTCCACCTGGTCGAGCGCCACACCGTTGGCGGCCAGATAGGCGCGCAAGTCCTGCTCGGCCTGGGCATCGCTGGTGTGGGCGCTGGAATACACATGGCCGACCCCGCGCCGTGTCGGCAGGCCGATATCCCAGATCCAGCCAGCACGCTGCGCGGTGGAGATGGTTTGTGAGGCGATCGGGCTGTCCGGCGCCGCGTAGGGCACCTGCACTGCCAGTGCGCTGTCATTGAACAGGATGCCGCGCTGTGACAGCAGCGGAATGCCGTAGTGACCGCCCAGCAGCAAGGATTGCATGCCGGTGCAGTCGATGAACAGGTCGCCGGCGATGGCGCCGTGGCTGCTGGTTTCAAGGGCGGCGATATCGCCATTGTCGTGCGAGCGTACCGCTTGCACCTCGTCCAGCACATGCTGCACGCCCAGTTTGTCGGTGCAGTGGCGGCGCAGGAACTGGCCGAATTTGCCGGCGTCGAGGTGGTAACCGTAGTTGGCAACGGCCGCAAATTCGGGCGTCGCCGCCTGTTTCGGGGCCCGGCCCTGCGTGCACAAATGTGGCTGGTAGCTGACCAGTTCCGCAAACGGCACCTCGGCGTGGCGCGCCAGCCAGCCGGCCACCAGATTGGTCTCGGCATAGCCTTGCGGCAGGACGAAGGGATGGTAATAGCTGTCGCCGTGACCGGTAGTCCAGTCGCGGAACAGCGAACCTTGTTTGAAGGAGGCGTCGCACTCGCGGAAGAAGTCCGCTTCGCTGACGCCCATGTCATGCAGCGTATCGCGCATGGTGGGCCAGGTACCCTCACCGACGCCGATCGGGGCGATGCCCGGGGCTTCCAGCAGCGTCACGCGCAAGCTGCGGTGCTCGGCCGCGATCACGCCAGCGCACAGCCAGCCGGCCGAACCACCGCCGACGATGACCACATGTTGGACTGCGCTATTCACCGTTACAACCCTTCAGAAATTCACCCCAGAAGCACACCCCGGGGTCAGACCCGGCGGGACTCGGCGTCCCCGTCTGACCCCAGCTTTTGCACTTGGGGTACAACCATGCATTCACCCCAGAAGCAAACCCCGGGGTGAGGCCCGGCGGGGGTGGCCCCAGCCATTTGCCGTGGGGGTGCAACCACGCCCGCAGCCCCGCCCCCG
>JBGSBQ010000167.1:0-7311 GCA_041730475.1 Sphingomonadaceae bacterium | reverse complement strand
GACGGTTGCGCCATCCTGATCCGCGAACGGCATCAGTCGATCGCCATCGAGAATGCGCTGCGCCGGGCCGACATCGACTACCGCACGCCCGGCATGGCCGGCTATCTGCAGCGCAGCGAGATCCTGTTCCTGCGCGGTATGCTGGCGATCGCCCTGAAAGACTTCGCGGCCGTCAAGTCTGCCGAAGTGCGTGGCGCCATTGTCGACGCCGTCGCCACCTTCAGCGAACTCGGTTTAGCGCCCGAGCGCATGGACAAGCTGCGCGGCATCATCGTCAAAGCGCCAGACATGCTGGGCGAACTATTCTTCGTCGCCGACGATGGCCGCCGCAACGACGACGATGAGCGCTACGGCGCGCAGCACGACTACCGCGCCGTCGAGCGGCAGGCCGCCAAGCGCGCCGTAATCGACACCATCGCCTGGCTTGGCACGCTCGATAGCAGCCAGCCCGCTGCCGCCATCCTGCGCGAAGTCTGTGAGCGCACCCGGCTCACCGTCACGGCGCGCCGCATTTACGTGCGCCCCTATGATGCCGCCGTGGTCGAGAAATCGGTAGCCGGCTTGCTGGCCATGGCGCACGCCTCCGGCCAGTCGCTGCTGGAATTCTGGCAGGCGCTGAATGATGGCGAGGCCTTCGCCAGCCGGCGCCGCGCGCGCAGTGCGGTGCTGATCGAATGCGTGGCCAACGCCAAGGGCAAGGAGTTCGACCACGTGATCCTGCCTTACCTTGAAAACGGAGAATTCCCGGCGCCACTCAGCGACCGGCTGGAAGAAGAGAACCTGTTCTACGTGGGCGCGACCCGCGCCCGGCACCGACTGACCTTGCTGTCGCCGGCCGACAGCAGCCGGCGCAGCGTCTACCTCGCGCAAATGAAACTGGCACAGACCAGCGCCGCCGCGCAAGCCGCCGTGGCCCGCAACGAACAGCAATTGCAGCAGCGCGCGGCCACGCCGCCGCCCACGCGGCACTACCTGACCGCCACCTTCCACGAGAAGGAACAGGTCAAGGCGCTGGGCGCCGAGTACGACCTGGCACGGCGCGCCTGGTTCGTCCCGCCCGGTAAAGACCTGACGCCATTCAAACCATGGCTGCGCCCCGGCAGCCAGCCCTGAGTCCGGCCAGCGGCGCGCGCTGCGGCCCGGCATCCGCTATAGCGACGCTAGCAGGGCCACGTGTTCAGCTGCCTTGACGGCGGCATCGCACGCGCCTCGCTCAAGCGGCCGACCGGCTAAGCACCCCACAGCACGCCTTCGCCACTGACCGTGGTCCGGTGCAGCAGCCGGTGCTGGTCCGGCGCGATCGGCGTGGCCTGATGCGCAATCCGGTAATTATCGGCCACCACCACATCCCCGGCCTGCCAATGATGGCAGTACGTGGCACCGGGGCGCGACAGGTGGCGGTCAAGCGTCGCCATCATGGAAGCCGACAACACCGGCGGGTAGCCGACGATGCCGGCGGTCAGCCCCAGGTTCAGATAGATCGACGGCGCACCGCTGGCCGGATGCGGCATCACCAGTGGATGGATCACGCCGTTGCGGTGTATTGTGAGCACGCCTTCTACCCGCTGCTTGAGTTCATCCGGCAACGCCGCATACGCCTGCCGCAAATCGGTGAACAGCGTCTCGCCGCCGCGCTCCGGCTCGCGCAGCGAATGCCACAGACTGATGGCGGTCGGCACCTCACGGAACGAACCGTCCGAATGCCAGTAGCGCCCCACCTCCGTATAGCCCTCGGTGCCGCGGGTCGCGACCGGGAAAATTTGCGGCGGCCACTCCGGAGCCCGATGCGGAAACTGCTCAACTTCGCCGAATACTTCACTGGCAGCCACTTGCGCTTCCGGCGTCAGCGACTGGTCGCGTATCACCAGCAAGCCATGTTCCAGCAATGCGGCACGCAGGGCCGCCGCCGTCGATGCGTCCAGCTGGCGCAGGTCCAGGTCGTGTACGGCCACGCCAAAGCCGACTGGTAGCGGGGTGATATTCATAGATCCTCCTGATGGGTTAGACAGGACTTCACTATGCGGCTTGCGGCGGCCGATGATAATACGGCCGGCGCCGCGAACACCTTTGCATCGCACGCAACGCCAGCACAGCCGGTTTTCGTTGCCTCAAGTAAAATGGTGATATTCACTCCGTACAGGTCCAACTCGCATGAACCAGCTCCGCCGCCTCGTTGACCTGCTCCCCCGGCGCCTGCGCATGCGCAGCACCCTGCGCAGCCGGCTGTTCCTGCTGGCGGCACTGGCCATCGCGCCGACCGCCATCATGACGGCGGTGAACGGCGAACGCGAACGTCTGCATGCGATTGACGTGGCCGAAGAAAACCTGCAGCGCCTGACCAACCTGGCCGCAGCCAACGAATCGCAATCGATCACGGGGGCACGCCAGATTCTGCGTGACCTCGCGAGCGTGCCCGACCTGATGGGCGATGAACGCCGCTGCAGCACACTGCTGGCGGCGGTACTGAACCAGAATCCCGACTATGCCAATTTCGGTCTGGTCCAGCTGAATGGCGATGTCAGCTGCAGTGCCATCCCCAGCAAGACCAAGGTCAATCTGGCCGACCGGCCACACTTCCGGCGCGCCATTCAGGAACGCCGCTTCGTCGCCGGCGACTATGTGTTCGGCCGCGTGATCCAGAAGCACACGGTCAACCTGACCTATCCGGTGCTGGACGCGGCCGGCCAGGTCCGGGCCGTGCTGTTTGCTGCACTGGAACTGCCGGAACTGGACCGCTTTGTCGGCGACATCATGCTGCCTGCGGGCGCCATCCTGCTAACGGCGGATGCCAGCGGCACCATCATTTCGCACCGGCCCCATCCGGAAGCCTGGTTCGGCAAGCAAATCCCCGCCGCCATGCGCGTCGCGATGGCCAGCCAGCCCGATGGTGTGGTCGAACTGGCCGGCCCTGACGGCATCCGGCGCCTGCACCGCTTTGCCAAGGTCGGCAAGCTGGGACTGACGGATTACACCGTCACCATCGGCCTGCCCACGGCCGACGTCACGGCACAGGCCCGGCATGACCAGTTACTGGACCTGATCGGTCTGGCCGCCAGCATCGCACTGGCCTTGCTGGCCAGCTGGTTCGTGGCCGAAGTGCTGATCCTGCGCCGCATGGAGCGGCTGGCACGCACCGCCAACCAGATCGCGACCGGCACGCTGGAGGCGCGCACCGGCATCGCGCAGGGCAGCGACGAGATCAGCGATCTGGCCCGTTCACTGGACGCCATGGCGGCCGCGCTGCAACGCAAGGAGGCCGACCATCTGGCGGCGCAACGCCAACTGCGCCTGGCCGACCAGCGCAAGGATGAATTCCTGGCCATGCTGGCGCACGAACTGCGCAATCCGCTGGCGCCGATCAGCTCCGGCGCCGAACTGTTGCTCAGCGGGTTGGCGAATGAGGCGGCGATACAGCGCACGGCTGGCATCATCTCGCGTCAGGTCAAACACATGACACGGCTGGTGGATGACCTGCTCGATGTCTCGCGCGTAACGCGTGGCCTCGTGACACTCAGCCTGCGCCCCCTTGATGTCCATGACATTGTCGATAGCGCCGTGGAACAGGTACTCCCACTGATACAGGCCCGCCAGCAGCGCTTCGACCTGCAGCTGCCGGCCTATGCGATGCAGGTACAGGGCGACCAGAAACGGTTGGTGCAGGTGCTCGCAAATGTGCTGAGCAACGCCGCCAAATATACGCCCGCCGGCGGCCACATTACGCTGAGCGTCAGCGCCACGGGCGGCGAAGTCCAGCTCGTGGTCAGCGATAACGGGGTTGGCATGAGTCCCGAATTGCTGTGCCGTGTATTCGAATTATTCGCGCAGGCCCAGCGCACGCCCGATCGTTCCCAAGGCGGACTGGGACTGGGGCTGGCGCTGGTCAAATCGTTGCTCGAGTTGCACGACGGCCGCATCACGGCCAGCAGCGCCGGTGACCAGCGCGGCAGTACCTTTACCATCACCTTGCCCGGCACCGTGCTGGACGCTGACGCCAGCGCGCCGCCGACACAGCCGTCCCCCGCTGCGGTCAGCAGCACCAGCTTGCGCGTGCTGGTGGTGGACGATAATCCCGACATCGTCAATATGCTGGAATTGTTCCTGCAGGCGCAAGGACATCAGGTGTATTCGGCCGGCAGCGCGCAGGAAGCAGTCGAAGCAGCCCGCATCGCCCAACCGCAACTGTGTTTGCTCGACATCGGCCTGCCGGATATGAGTGGCAACGCGCTGGCCCAGCAATTGCGCGCGCTGCCGGGCACGGCGCATACCACCATGCTGGCTGTCAGCGGCTATGGCCGCAAGGAAGACCGCGATCAGGCATTGGCCGCCGGCTTCGATGACTACTTTGTGAAGCCGCTCGACACCGAACGCCTGATGACGCTGATCGCACGGCTGCAACTGCGCTACGCCGGCTGATTCAGCCGCTGCGGCACACAACATAGAAGGATCTAACGCGCCTGCCACGCCATCGCATTAAAGCGTATCCCATTCTTTAGCGCCATCGGCGCAGTGCGCATGAAGCCCAGACTTTCGTAGGCATGCAGCGCGTAATTGGACGCATTCACGGTGAATGGTGGCGTACCGCCAGCGTCCATGGCGGCGCGGCGGCCCGCGTCCCAAAGCCTGCGGGACAGGCCGCGGCCTTGCCATGGCTTCCCGACAAATAGATGGAATACATGCTGGCAATCGCGCATCCCGATGACACCGGCGATGGCGGCGTCATCGTCAGCGACGTGGTAAATGTAACCCTGCTCGATGTGCTGGCGCAGCGCCTGCGGGGAGTTTCCTGCCAAAAAGCTCGCGGCAAGGTCGGGGGGCGTTTCGTGCAGGATAAATTCGCTGGCGAGCGACTGTATCAACGCGGCGACAGCGGTTATGTCTTCATTGCGGATCGGGCGGATATGCATTGCGCTCCAGTTTGGTCATGAGTCATGCGATCGTAACGAGGGCGTGCGGTGGCGGCCGATGCCGGGTACTTTCGGCCACGTCAGGCGCTGACCCGCTCGACTGGCACTGCATCGTGCAGCTTGCGGGCAGCAAACGGCAGCGCCAGCGGGGCTGCCGCATGCAGCATGATCAACCACCACAGACTGCCCGTGACGGCATATCCAAGGGTAAAAGCAAATGCCGCAGCGATAGAACCGGCGCATTGCTTCACACTTTCAAAGCCATGCCCGGCGCCGTAGGCGAGCGCAGCCAGTGCGACGGCCCACGGCATGCCGATCAGCGGCGTCAGCACCAGCAGCAAGTAGCCCCGAAACAAGATTTCCCAAGTGCTGGTCATACCGACCATGGTAATGCAGTACGCGGCCATTTCAATCCGGTTCTGCGGCATGGGAAACGCCAGCGCGCGCAGCTTTTGCTGCTGCTTGCCGCGCTCTGCCGCAGTCATTCTGGATTCCATCCAGGTGCCGAGGAAGTGTAAGGAGATGAGCAAGCCTAGCGCTACCGCCAGTCCCCAAAGCCCCGCAGTAGCGGGCGGCAGAGCGAGCCCCAGTTCACTGGCAGTGTGATGTTCAAGCAAATTCACCAGCATGAATAGCGCGAGCAACGTCAGGATGTAACGCCCCTGCCTCGCATAGCTGCGCAGCGCCGACATCGGCGGTTTGGGCGCTGCCTTGAAGCGGCTGCGGCGCAGTGCATCAAGCGGGAAATAGATCAGCAGGTACGCAGTAAATAATAGGTCCGCTACGGGATAACTTGAGATAAACGATGGCATCTGCTCTATGTCCTGAAGAATCTGGGGCCCGGTTCACAACAATTGCACGGCATGCGGGGTTCGGGGCCGATCAAGCTGCCGAAAATATTAAACCGCAATTCTTGTATTGCAGCGCCCACATCATCGTTCCGCAAGCCGATATGGCTATTTGAAGACAGTAATTCAAGGACCAGGCATATTTATTTATCAATCATTCTTTTTGCTACTGGCCACTCTGTGGTATCACCGTAAGCTATGCCTGTCGATGATGAGTAATGTGGTCAGGGTACGCTCCCAACGTTGTCGGCAATCGGATATCCGATGCGATCGCATTCATCCCGAAAGGAAATGCGAAAACCCGGCGCATCGAATCCACCTAATTTTTTTTGTTTGTCGAGCAAAACGGCGCTGGCCTCATACATCAACCTGAGAACATAGCAAATTGCCTGAGCGGCAGGCAAACTGGCGAGCAGTGTAAAATCCGGCCTGACACTGAAATGGCCAACATTGAATTGATCCGGAACCGCTGGCAGACCGAAATGGGAGCGGCCAGATACGCGTTTCTGAAAGCGAAACGGATGGCGCGGCTTCAGGTCAGGCCGGGCCAAACTTTCAACCAGCTCGATATTCATCCATAAATGTTCGATGCCCCCGCCATACGGCCCCGAAAGTCGCTGCCCCAGTTCAGCAAACGGCGCATGTAAGGACTGCGCCAGTGCCGACAGGGACTCGTCGTAAATACTCGCATGCAAGCGAACTTCCATTCATTACTTCCCAAGATTAAGCGTGATGGCGCCGCTGGCCGAGCGGGTAATCCAGTACCGTGAATTGCAGGGGCCGACGGGAAGGATGTAGCGGGCGATCGCCCAGCCTGACTGTCACTGCACACGCAGTCGGCGATCAGAGCCTGGCCCAATGCAAGCGCGACTATGCACGGGAATGTGGCCAGGCTCATGGTCGCAATGCGGCGCAGATGTTGAAACGATTTGTTTAAAACAATTAAGCGACCAGATATTGCGCTTTATCTTTGCCTTCCAGCCATTTTGGGGCGCGGCCACGGCCAGTCCAGGTATCGCCTGTTGCCGGATCTTTATATTTGACTTCTACCGGTTTGCGTGGCGCCTTGGGTGGCTTGGCTGCCGCACCCAAATCCGCAACGGTTAAGCCATATTCCTGCATGATCGCATGGATTTTAGCCTTGGCTTCAGCGACTTCCTTGCGGCGCGCCTCTTCTGCCATCGCCTGCAGTTCGGCAATTTGTTTTTGATAGTCCTGGTAGCTTGCTGACATTGATAGACCTTTCAATTGGATTAATCATAGAAACAGATTGAGAATATGCGGATTTTCTCTTTTGATCAAGATGATTGCATCCAATGTTCCATCAAAGTTTCAAACTCCCCGGCAGAAACAGGGCGTGAGAACAGATAACCCTGTCCAAAGTCACAGGCAATCTGTTGTAATAAGTCGCGTTGTTCCGCTGTTTCCACGCCCTCGGCAATTACCTGCAGCCCCAGTTTATGGGCCATGACGATAATTGCTTCGCACAGGGCCAGGTCGGCTGAATCGGCCGCCAGATTGCGCACAAAGGTCTGGTCTATTTTCAGATAATCGATGTC
>JBGSBQ010000166.1:0-7321 GCA_041730475.1 Sphingomonadaceae bacterium | reverse complement strand
TTCAAGACCAAGCTTTCTAGCGGTCTCACCTTTTAGTGGGATAGACGCAAGCTTAGACACGCCCATCAATCCCTTACCAGTACCGAATGTAACATAAGTAAGTGGGTCGAGAAGAATATCTGTAACAAGATTGACATCGTGGAAGCCGAGGATGGCGGTCACGCGTGGGAGCAGCTGGAAGCGGGCCTGCGGCCGTCGATCTGTTTCTGTGATCTGCGCATGCCGCGCATGTCGGGCATCGAACTGCTGCAACGGGTCAAGGCGCTGGCGGAGCTGGATGGCATGCCCTTCGTGTTGGTGACCTCGGCCACTGACAAGGACACGGTGCTGGAAGCCACCGAGGCCGGCGCTGCAGGCTATATCGTTAAGCCTTTCCAGGCCGAGCAGGTGCGGGTACACCTCAGTGCTTTTCTCGATCAGGCGGCCAGCGGCTACGAACATCTGGCTGAAGATCCGGCTGCGACGTTACAGCGCCTGGGCATCAACTCGGAGCGCCTGCTGGTCTATCTGCATGGTTTCCACAACCAGTTGAGTACCGCCGGCGCCGAGCTTGATGGGCTGTTTGCCAGCGGCGAGCAGCTGGAAGCGCAGGTGCGCATTGACCGCCTGCACGCCGGTTGCGTGACGCTGGGCCTGAGTGGCGCCGCCGCCGCGCTGAAAAGTTTTGCGCCCGGATTCTTGTCCAGCGACGCGGTGCAGGCCGTGCTGGCGGATGTGATCCGCGCGGTCGACTTCCAGTCCGGGCTGGTGCGCCGGGCAGCAGCGCACTGACCCACAGCAGGAAACCGGGAATCAGCGCCACTGCACCGGAACTAGCATGCAGCCCTTGAAGTCAAGATAGTTTAGGTTTAAAGTATCGACTCGCAGGCTGATTCGATACGACCTTCTACCTTCAGGGCGACCATGACCAGACCTATTGCCAGCGCCGCCACCAGCGCCGCCATCACCACTTCCGCCCACACCGATCCGTTTGCGCGCGAGCACCTGCCGCCGCCGGCCCAGTGGCCCGAGCTGCGCTTCGACCTGCCGCAATTGCAGTACCCGGCGCGCCTGAACTGCGTGGCGGAACTGCTGGACGTCGCCGTGGCGCAGGGCGCCGGTGCCCGCATCGCGTTGCGCGGCGAGCACGCCTGCTGGACCTACGCTGATTTGCTGCAGCAGGTGGACCGTATCGCCCATGTGTTGCGCGGCCCGCTGGCGCTGCAGACCGGGAACCGGGTCCTGCTGCGCGGCGCCAACACACCGATGATGGCGGCCTGCATTCTGGCGGTGCTGAAGGCTGGCTGTATTGCAGTGCCCACCATGCCGCTGCTGCGCGCACGGGAATTAAACACCATCGCAGCCAAGGCCGAAGTCAATGCCGTGCTGTGCGCCAGCAGTCTGGCGGCCGAGATGGCGCAAACTGACTTTGCCCGGGCCAGTCCGCAGCAGATGCTGTTTTTTGGTGCCGAGGCCGATGCCGATTCACCGACGCTGGAAGGGCTGATGGCGCTGCAACCCCCGGCCTATGCGGCGGTGGATACGGCGGCTGACGATGTTTGCCTGATCAGCTTCACGTCGGGGACCACTGGCATCCCCAAAGGCACCATGCATTTCCACCGGGACGTGCTGGCGATCTGCGATTGCTTCCCGCGTTCGGTGCTGCAATCGGGGCCAGACGATATCTTCCTCGGCACGCCGCCACTGGCGTTTACATTTGGCCTTGGCGGCTTGTTGCTGTTTCCGCTGCGGGTGCGTGCCAGTGCCGTGCTGCTGGAGCGGCTGACACCTGAAACACTGCTGAAAGCGATCCAGGACTACCGCGCCACGATCTGTTTTACCGCGCCGACGTTCTACCGGCAGATGGCGACGCTGGCGCCGCAATACGATTTGACGAGTTTGCAGAAAAGCGTCTCGGCTGGCGAAGCGCTGCCGCTGGCGACGCGCGACAGCTGGCAACGGGCCACTGGTCTGGCCATGATCGATGGCATTGGTGCGACCGAACTGCTGCACATTTTTATTTCCGCCGCCGGTGAGCAGATCCGCCCCGGTGCCACTGGCAAGCCGGTGCCCGGCTATCAGGCCTGCATCCTTGATCGTGACGGCCAGCCAGTTGGCCCGGGCGTGATCGGGCGGCTGGCAGTGAAAGGCCCGACCGGCTGCCGCTATCTGGCCGACGCACGCCAGCGTGACTATGTGTGCAATGGCTGGAACCTGACCGGTGATGCCTACGAGATGGACGCCGACGGCTATTTTTACTATCGTTCGCGCACTGACGACATGATCATCTCGGCCGGCTACAACATCGCCGGGCCAGAAGTGGAAGACGCCTTGCTGCGCCATCCGGCGGTGGCCGAGTGCGGTGTGGTGGGGCGGCCGGACGAGGAGCGTGGCCAGATCGTGGAGGCCCACGTGGTATTGAAAAAAGGCGTGGAAGCATCGCCCCGGCTGGCGTGTGAGTTGCAGGAATTCGTCAAGGAGCAGATCGCGCCGTACAAATATCCGCGTGCGATCCGCTTTTTGCCGGCGTTGCCGCGCACCGAAACGGGCAAACTGCAGCGCTTCAAGCTGCGCAATGAACATCAAGAGTACATGCCATGAATATCGTATGCATAGGCGGTGGCCCGGCCGGTCTGTATTTCGGACTGCTGATGAAAAAACAGCATCCTGCGCACCAGATCACCGTGGTGGAGCGCAACCGTCCCTACGACACCTTTGGCTGGGGCGTGGTGTTTTCCGACCAGACGCTGGGCAACTTGGCCGCGGCCGACGAGCCGAGTGCGCGCGCCATTCTGGCCGCGTTCAATCACTGGGATGATATCGACATCCATTTCAAGGGACAGAAGATCACGTCGGGCGGACATGGTTTTTGCGGTATCGGCCGCAAGCACCTGCTGAACATCCTGCAGCAGCGCTGCGAGGAGCTGGGCGTGCGGCTGGTGTTCGAGAGCGACGTGCTGGATGACCAGCTGATCGCCGCCCAGTATCAGGCCGATCTGGTGATTGCTGCCGATGGCGCCAACAGCCGTATCCGCACCCGGTATGCGGCCAGCTACCAGCCGCAGATCGAGGCCCGCCAATGCCGCTTCGTGTGGCTGGGTACGCGCAAGAAGTTCGACGCCTTCACCTTCGCCTTCAAGGCAACCCCTTACGGCTGGTTCCAGGCCCACATCTACCAGTACGATGCCGATACCTCGACCTTCATCATCGAAGCGCCGGAAACTGTGTGGCGCGCCGCCGGGCTGGCGGAAATGAGCCAGCAGCAAAGTATCGCCTTCTGCGAGCAGCTATTTGCCGAGCAGCTGGACGGCCATGCCCTGTTATCGAATTCGCCGCACCTGCAGGGCGCGAACATGTGGATCAAATTCCCGCGTATTGTTTGCGGCCAGTGGGTGCACTGGAACGACGCCACGCCGGTGGTGCTGATGGGCGATGCGGCCCATACCGCGCATTACTCGATCGGCTCCGGCACCAAGCTGGCGCTGGAGGATGCGATTGAACTGGCGCGTTGCTTTGCGCAGCATGAGGATATCCGCAGCGCACTGGCGGCCTACCAGCAGGTGCGCGCCATTGAAGTCATCAAGATCCAGAGCGCGGCGCGCAATTCGATGGAATGGTTTGAAAATGTGGCGCGCTATACCGCCATGGAAGCGCCGCAGTTTGCCTATTCCATGCTGACCCGCAGCCAGCGTCTGTCGCACGAAAACCTGCGCCTGCGCGATGCCGGCTATGTAGCTGGCTACGAACGCTGGTTTGACGCGCATGCCCGGGCACAGGCCGGGTTGCCGCCACCAGCCGCCACGGCGCCGTGCGTGCCACCGGCGCCACCCATGTTCACGCCATTCCGGGTGCGCGAACTGGTACTGAAGAACCGTATTGCGGTGTCACCGATGGCGCAGTACAGCGCGCTCGATGGCACGGTGGGCGACTACCATCTGGCCCATCTGGGCGCACGCGCCTTGGGCGGGGCAGGGCTGGTATTTGCCGAAATGACCTGCGTGTCCGCCGATGCGCGCATCACGCCCGCCTGTCCCGGCATGTACGCACCGGAACACACGCAGGCATGGAAGCGCATCGTGGACTTCGTCCACCAGCACAGCGATGCAAAGATCGCACTGCAACTGGGCCATGCTGGTGCTAAGGGATCGACCCGCGCCATGTGGGACGGCATCGACCAGCCGCTGGATCAGGACAACTGGCCGCTGGTGTCGGCCTCGCCGCAGCAGTATCTGGACGGCGTGTCGCAAATGGCGCGCGCGATGACGCTTGCCGACATGGACCGGATCGAAGCTGACTTCGTACACGCCAGCGCCGCCGCCGAGCAAGCGGGCTTCGACTGGATCGAACTGCACTGCGCACACGGTTACCTGCTGTCGTCCTTCATCTCGCCGCTGACCAACCAGCGCGACGACGACTTCGGCGGCAGCCTGGAAAATCGCTGCCGCTATCCGCTGCGCGTGTTTGCGGCAATGCGTGCTGCATGGCCGTCACATAAGCCGATGAGCGTGCGCATCTCGGCCCATGACTGGGTCGAGGGTGGCATCACGCCGGACGATGCAGTCCGGATTGCGCAACTGTTCAGGCAAGCCGGTGCGGACATGATCGACTGCTCGTCGGGGCAGGTCAGCAAGCGCGAACGACCGGTGTACGGACGCATGTTCCAGACCCCATTCGCCGACCGGGTACGCAATGAAGCCGGCATCGGCACCATTGCCGTGGGCTCGATTTTCGAGGCCGACCATGCCAACGGCATCATCGCCGCCGGCCGCGCCGACCTGTGCGCAGTGGGGCGGCCGCACCTCGCCAATCCGGCATGGACGCTGAGCGAAGCGGCACGCATCGGCTATAGCGCGGTGGCATGGCCCAAGCAGTACGTACCGGGCAAGCAGCAACTGGAACGCAATCTGGAACGCGAACGCCAGCTGGCCGCCGCGAATACCGGCATGACGCCACAACAGGTCGCGGCGCGACTGCTGGAGGGATGATGCCAGCACCATCCATAACACTGGACGGCAAGCACGCACTGGTCACCGGCGGTGCGCGCGGCATCGGCGCGGCCTGCGCACGCGCCTTGCTGTCACAGGGTGCGCGCGTTACGCTGGCCGGTCGCGACGCACAGGCGCTGGCCCGCGCGGTAGACGACATGTCGGCGCTGGGCGAAGTGGCGATGCAGGTGCTGGACGTCAGCGACGCAGCGTCCGTGCAGGCTGGATTTGCCGCCGCCGTAGCGCGTAGCGGCCGCATTGACATCCTGGTGAATAACGCCGGTCAGGCGGTACCCGCGCCGTTCGCCAAAACCGATGCCGCGTTGTGGCAGCAGATGTTGGACGTGAATCTGAGCGGCGTTTTCCATTGCACGCAGGCGGCGCTGCCCGGTATGCTGGCGGCGCAATGGGGCCGCATCGTCAACGTGGCATCGACGGCGGGGCTGAAGGGCTATCGTTACGTGTCCGCTTACGTCGCCGCCAAGCACGGCGTGATCGGGCTGACGCGCGCGCTGGCGCTGGAAGTGGCGACCAAAGGGGTGACCGTCAACGCAGTTTGCCCCGGTTACACAGAAACCGATATCGTGCGCGAGACTGTGGCCAACATCATGGCCAAGACCGGCCGCGATGAAGCACAGGCGCGCGCCGAGCTGGCCGCCGCCAACCCACAACAACGACTGGTGCAGGTGGCCGAGGTGGCCAACGCGGTCGCCTGGCTATGCCAGCCCGCCGCCAGCGCCATGAATGGACAATCCATCGCCGTCGCCGGCGGTGAAGTCATGTAAAGACAAAGAAGACAAGGAATCACGATGTCACTGATACATAGCGACGCAGACGATAAATATCCCGCCACGCCGGACGGCGAAGGACAGGAAACGGTGCTGGACCTGGCCAGTCGCCTGACGCAGGACCATCACCAGTCACTCAAACTGTGGCTGCGCATGTTGTCGTGTACCGTCAAGATCGAAAATGAAATCCGCAGCCGCTTGCGCGCCAGCTTCGGCATCACGCTGCCGCGTTTCGACCTGATGGCGCAACTGGAGCGCTACCCGGATGGGTTGCGCATGGGCGAACTGTCGAAGCGGATGATGGTCACTGGCGGGAACATCACCGGCATCACCGATCAGCTGGAGCAGGAACAGCTGGTGGTGCGCGTGCCCGATCCGCGGGATGGTCGCGCCTATAGCGTCAAGCTGACGCCAGCCGGCCGCAAGACCTTCGCCACCATGGCCGCCGTCCACGAAGGCTGGGTCGCCGAACTGCTGCAAGATATTTCGGGTACCGACAAGGCGCAGCTGATTGACCTGCTGTCCCAGATGAAGCACCACCTGAACGCCGCCGATGAAAAATAGCCACCCCGTCGTGAAAAATAGCCATCCCGTCGTGGGAAATAGCCACCGCGTCGCGAAAAATAGCCACCGCGTCGTGAGAAATAACCACCATTTCGTGAGAAATAGCCACCGCGTCGTTCCCGCGCAGGCGGGAACCCATACCCGGCCGGCCCCCCTTTGTACAAGGACAGCACCATGAAACACCTCCCCGGCGAACCCCAGCAGCTGCCCGGCAACCGCGCCAGTCTGGCCGGCTACCACGCCAGCCACTTCCAGTTCGACGTCAGCAACCGAGTCGCCACGCTGACACTGAATCGTCCCGAGCGCAAAAACCCGCTCACCTTCGACTCCTACGCCGAACTGCGCGATCTGTTCCGCGCGCTGGCGTATGCCGACGACATCAAAGCCATCGTCATCACCGGCGCCGGCGACAACTTCTGCTCCGGCGGCGACGTGCACGACATCATCGGCCCCCTGACCAAGCTCGATATGCCCGGCCTGCTGGCCTTCACGCGCATGACCGGCGATCTGGTAAAAGCCATGCGCGCCTGTCCACAGCCAGTGATCGCAGCCGTAGACGGCATCTGCGCCGGCGCCGGCGCCATCCTCGCACTGGCCTCTGACCTGAGGCTGGGCACCGCGCGCAGCAAGACCGCTTTCCTGTTCACGCGCGTCGGCCTCGCTGGTTGCGACATGGGCGCATGCGCACTGCTGCCTCGCGTGATCGGTCAGGGCAGGGCAGCTGAATTGCTGTACACCGGCCGCTCGATGTCCGGCACCGAAGCGGAACGCTGGGGCTTCTTTAACAGCCTGCAGGAACCGGAAGCGCTGCTGCCAGCTGCCCACGTGCTGGCCCGCGGTCTTGCCGATGGTCCGACCTTCGCGCATGGCATGACCAAGAAAATGCTACAGCAGGAACTTATAAAATCGAAACCAAATGAATCCAGTCCTCCAACAAGATTTAAAAGATATTGAAAAAATCCTTGTAATAGTAAAACAACAAGGAATTGATTTTCTACATTCAAT
>JBGSBQ010000165.1:0-7342 GCA_041730475.1 Sphingomonadaceae bacterium | reverse complement strand
CGCAAGATGGTGGCGCACTTCGGGCTCGACGTAGTGCAGGCGTATATGGGGCACGTGCAGGATAACGCCGAAGAGGCGGTGCGGCGCGTGATCAGCACCCTCGGTGACGGCAGCTACACGCTGCAACTGGATAACGGCGCGCAGATTCAGGTGGCAGTGCGGGTCGATCAGGCCACGCGCAGTGCGGAGATCGATTTCAGCGGCACCTCGGCCCAGCTGGAAAACAACTTCAATGCGCCGTCCGCCGTCTGCATGGCGGCCGTACTGTATGTGTTCCGCACGCTGGTCGATGATGAGATCCCCCTGAATGCGGGCTGCCTGAAGCCGCTGAGGGTCATCATTCCGCCGGGTTCGATGCTGAACCCGAATCCGCCGGCATCAGTCGTGGCGGGCAATGTCGAAACCTCCACCTGCATCACCAATGCGCTGTATGGCGCGCTTGGTGTGATGGCGGCTTCGCAGGGCACGATGAACAATTTCACCTTCGGGAATGCGCAGTACCAGTACTACGAAACCATCAGCGGTGGTTCCGGCGCGGGTCCGGGCTTCGACGGCACCAGCGTGGTACAAACCAATATGACCAATTCGCGCCTGACCGATCCCGAGATTCTGGAATTCCGCTTCCCGGTGCGGCTGGAGAGCTATGCGATCCGGACCGGCTCCGGCGGTACCGGCCGCTGGCATGGTGGTGATGGCGGCGTGCGCACGCTGCGCTTCCTGGAACCGATGACGGCGGCCATCCTGTCGAACAACCGCGTGTATGCGCCGTTCGGCATGCAGGGTGGGGCGCCGGGCGCGGTCGGTATCAACCGCGTGATCCGTGCCGATGGCCGGCTCGAAGCGCTGGCCCACATCGGCAAGACCGAAATGCAGGCTGGTGATCGGTTCGTCATCGAAACGCCCGGTGGTGGCGGCTACGGTGTGCCAGTGCCTGCGGTCGATGGCGAATAAGGTCGGGCCGGCGCAGCGCCGTTCCACCCGGCTGGCCTTCCTGGCGGCCGGCCTGGCAATGTCGGCATGGGCGCCACTGGTACCGTTTGCCAAACAGCGGCTTACGTTGGACGACGCCAGTCTGGGCTTGCTGCTGCTTTGTCTGGGCGCCGGGTCGCTGCTGGCGATGCCGGTCACCGGCCTGCTGGCCACGCGCTATGGCGGTCGGCGCGTGATACTGTGGGCCGGTGCGCTGGCCTGCATGCTGCTACCGCAATTGGCCATTGCGCCCACGGCACCGCTGCTGGCGGTGGTGCTGTTCGGATTCGGCGCCGCTATCGGTACGCTGGATGTGGCGATGAATTTACAGGCGGTGATCGTGGAACGCGACAGCGGCGGGGCGCTGATGTCCGGCTTCCATGGCCTGTTCAGCGTAGGTGGCTTTGCCGGTGCCGGTTTGATGGCGTTGCTGCTATGGCTGGGCATGCAGCCATGGCCGGCCAGTGCCGTGGTGGCGTTGCTGGCGGCGGCCGCGCTGGCGTGGGCTGCGCCGGCGCTGCTGCCGGAACCCGATGCCCATGGCCGCGATAGCCCGCTGTTCGTGCTGCCGCATGGCGCCGTGGTGTTGATCGGCGCGCTGTGCTTCCTGTGCTTTCTTGCTGAAGGCGCGATTCTGGACTGGAGCGCCGTGCTGCTGACGGCGGCGCAGGGGCTGGAACCGGGCCGGGCCGGGCTCGGCTATGCTGCCTTTGCCGTGGCGATGACGCTGGGCCGGCTCAGCGGTGACCGCGTGGTGCGCCACCTCGGCGGCCAGCGGGTACTGCTGCTGGGCGGGCTATGCGCCGCTGCGGGCTTCTTTGGAGCGGTGCTGGCGCCGTCGGCCGGCCTGGCGCTGGCCGGTTTTGGCTTGATTGGTCTGGGCGCGTCAAACATCGTGCCGGTGCTGTTCACGGCAGCAGGGCAGCAGCGCGCGATGCCGGCCGGGCTGGCGATTGCTGCAATGTCGACGCTGGGTTACGCCGGAATTCTGGCGGGGCCGGCGCTGATTGGCCTGATCGCACACGCGGCCAGCCTGGCGCTGGCATTCGCGTTGCTAGGGTGCGCCATGCTGCTGATCGCTGCCAGCGCCCGCCTCGGCGCGCCGGCCCGCAGCTAGCGGCCGGCACCTCAGGCGACGATCGAAATACCGTATTTGCGCTGGGTCGATGAGTATTGCGCGGCCAGCGTCTCCAGTGTCGGGTGCGCCGGGTCGAGCTTGCGGATGCGCTCCAGCAGGAAGTGGCATTGCTCGGCCAGTGGAGCTTCCCAGCCCAGGTCGTCCAGTTGCTTCAGCATCGCCGACGCTGCCGCTGGCAGCAGCGACAGATTGGCCGGCGCCTTGCGCAGCGCGGCGCTGAGGGTGTCGACGGCGGCCCGCAGGTCGCCTTGATTGCGCTTCTCGGTGGCGTCGTTGAGCAACTCTTCGACCTGCCGCTCGATCTCGGCACCGACATCCTGGGCCAGATCATGGCGGCCGGCCTTCTCGAACACTTCGACTGCATCATCCATGGAGACGCCACTGTCGGTGTCGTTCATCAGGTTGACCATCAAGGCCGAGGCCTGTGCATCGAGCTTGTTTTTGATGCAGCTGTGGACCAGCCCCAGCTTCAGGCCGGTGGACAACCCCCGGCTGCTGCCGACGGCACTGACGGCGCTGATCAGTTCACTGGCGGCACCTTGCAAGTTGCCGCTCATTTCCATCAGCAGCCCGGCCGCGATGGCGCGGCAGGCGTCGGCATTGGCGTTGCCGCGCATGGAACGTTCGAGGTCACGGATCACGCCACTGGCCTGAATCGCATCGCCTTTCTTGACCAGTGCCTTGACCAGGTTGAGATGGTCCTCCGGATCGCGGAACTCGGAATACTTGGCCTTGCTGACCACCTGTTTAAACGCCTTTTCGGCGACCCCGACATCGCCCGTTTCGTATGCCACTTCGCCCAGCGTGCGCAGACGCCGTACCAGATGCGGCGAGATGGCGACCGCATCCTCGAGGATCTTCTTGGCGGCCACTGCTTGCCCCATGGCTTGGTGGGTCTGGGCCAGCAAGTCATACGCGGCCATCAGGCGCGGATTGTGTTCGAGCAGGATTTCCAGCGTCTGCTGGGCTTCGGCGTAGCGCTGCAGGCCAAACTGGCAGCGCGCCAGTCCCAGATGGGCCCAGCCCACGGGCTTGTTCATCAGGATGGTCTGGTACACCTGCGCGGCGTCCGACAGCTCGCCCAGATTGCACAGCAGTTCGGCGCGCAGGCGCGTAAAGTCAGTCGCCTGACGCGGCTGGCGCTGTTCCGCGTCCAGACAATCGGCGATTGCCTGGCGCAGATTGCCGACACCAATCAGCTGGTACACCGGCATGAACACGGCGCGCTTGTCGATGGCCCGGGTGATCCGTTGCAGCAGCACGTCGACAGTGAACGGTTTCAGCACGTAGTCGGTAGGGGTCAGCTCGGCCGCGCTGATGACCTTGCTGTACACCCCCTCCGAGGTCAGCATGATGAAAATGGTCCACGGACCGATCAGCTTGTGATGGCGCAGGTCTTCCAACAATTGCTGGCCATCCTGGCCGTTGTCGCTGGAGCCGCTGCCGAGGTCATACTCGCACAGCACCACGTCATAACTCTTGTTGGTGATCTGCCGGATCGCGGTGCCGGAACTGACTGCATCGTCGACGCGATTGATGCCGGACTGGTTTAGCATATTGCGCAGGCTGGCACGCATGCTGGGGTTGGGATCTACCAGCAGTACTGAGAGGTCAGCGTATTCGGGCATGGTCAACTTTCAGCCGCAGCCTGTCCGGCCGGCGGGGTTGGGGTGGCGGCACTGGGCGCCGCGCTCGCGACGCTATATTTTTTGCGGACGGCGGTGTAATGCGTGATCAGACCGGGCAACAGCGGGTTGTCCGGATTCTGGTCCCGAATGCGCCGTAACAGCGTGGTGCACTGGACCGCCAGCGCGCCATCCCAGCCCCCTTCGTTCAGCAGGCGCAGCATGGCGGTGGCGGAGGCGGTCCAGAGTCCGGTATGGTCGGGCGCTTTCAGCAGGGCGCTCTGCAGTACCTGCACCGCGCCGGCCAAGTCGCCTTGGCGGCTCTTGACGGCGGCCTGGCGCACCAGCGCATCGACTTCGGCATCGACCCGTCCCGCATATTTCTTGGCGATGTCATCGCGGCCGGCTTGCTGACAGACCGACTGTATCTGTGTCTCGTCGATGCCGCTACCAGGGTCGCTGGTCAATTCATCGAACAGACGCCCGGCCTGTTCGTCCATGCGGTTGTTCAGGCAGATATGGGCCAGACCCAGCTTGATGTTGCTCGACATGCCGGTCGCCTCGGACAGCTTGTCCATGGCCTTCGCCAGTTCCGCCGCAGCGCCGGCCGCATTGCCATTCAGATCCATCACCATGGCGCTGGCGTAGGCTTTGCAGACATCGGTGGTCGGGCTGCTGCGCAGCGAGCGTTCGAGGTCGCGCACCACGGCCGACGCGCCGCTGGCATCCCCTTTTTGCACCAGCGTGCGGACCAGGTTGACGTGATCGCCCGGATCGCGGAACTCGGAATACTTGGCTTTCGCCACCACCTGTTTGTAGGCTTTTTCGGCGCCGTCGACATCACCCGTGGCCAGTGCTACGTCACCCAGGTTGCGCAGCCGACGCACCATGTGCGGCGAAATGGTGACCGCGTCTTCCAGCACTTTCAGCGCCTCGGTGTCCTTCTTCAGATCGCGCAGCACCTGCGCCAGCAGATCGTAGGCCGCCATGAATTTCGGATTCTCGGCCAGCAGCGCCTGCAGCAGCGTCTGCGCTTCGTCGAGCCGGCCCAGCTGGCAGATGCTGCGGGCCCGGCCCAGTTGGGCCCAGCCCAGCGGCTTGATCTGCAGGATGCCGGCATAGGCTTGCTCGGCTTCGGCATGGCGTCCCAGGCTGGTCAGCAGTTCGGCGCGCAAACGGGCGTAGTCCAGGCTGTAGCGGGACTGGCTGGCTTCCGCCGCCAGACAGGCCTTGATGGCGTCGTTCGACTTGCTCTGGCCGATCATCTGGTAGATCGGCAGGAAGGAGGCGCGCCGCTCCAGTGCGCGGCCGATGCGTTGTGACAGCACGTCCACCGTGAACGGTTTCAGCAGGTAGTCAGTCGGCAGCAGTTCGGCGGCGCTGACCACCTTGCTGTAGGCGCCTTCGGACGTCAGCATGAAGAAGATCGACCACTGCTTGATCAGACGGTGGTGGCGCAGGTCTTCCAACAGCTGCTGGCCGTCCTGGCCGGCATTATCGGTATTGTTGCCGAGGTCATACTCGCACAGAATTACATCGTACGATTTGGTGCTCAGCTGGCGGATCGCGGTGGCCGAACTGACCGCGTGATCGACCTTGGTGATGTTCACCTGCGTCAGCATATTGTGGACGCTGGCGCGCATGCTCTGGTTGGGATCGACGATCAGAACCGACAGATTGCTATAGTCAGGCATTGCTTACTTTCGTTGGCGGGTCGACAAAAAACGCTGTTGACATCCATATCGGCAAGCGTCAGGAAAAGTTCGACCTAGCATACTCCAAGGACAGGAAAAATTACATGAAATGCAGCGGCTAGTGACCTTTAGTGGGCGCTTTATACTGAAACTTAGCATGAAATGTTGCTTTTGACCTAGTTCTTCGCGTTGACCCGCCGTGAAATACTGGGACCGGCGGCTGGCTGGGGCAGGGTGGTGCGGGTATAATGCCGGCAAAGGAACTACGCCAGCCAGAATTTGTACTCTCTACCTTTAATCCGCAGCCACGCTGCATCAACCATCCTCCCACCATGTTGATACTGCCGGGCTCCAACGCCCTGTCCGCATTCCGCAACCAGCGCCTGTTAACCCAACTGCAAGCCGCCGTGCCTGCCGTGACGGCGGTGCAAGCACGTTTTGTCCACTTCATTGATGCGTCCGCGCCGCTGTCGGCCGACGACAGCGCCCGTCTGAACGGTCTGCTGACCTACGGCGAGCCGGCGCATGCCGACCTGGCCGACGGTGCCATCGAAGAGTTCTTCGTCATCCCGCGCCTGGGCACGATTTCGCCGTGGGCCTCGAAGGCGACGGACATCGTACACAATTGTGGCATGGCGCATGTCAAGCGCGTCGAACGCGGCATTGCTTACCGGGTGCAGCTGAAGGCGGGCATCCTGGGCACGGGCCTGGGCGCGACCAAGAAGCTGGCGCCGGAGGAGTTGCAAGCCGTGGCGGCGCTGATCCACGACCGTATGACGGAGTCGGTGCTGCGCAATGCCGATGAGGCGGCCAACCTGTTCCGCACGCTGGAAGCGCGTCCGCTGGAGACGGTCGACGTGATCGGCCAGGGTAAGGCGGCGCTGGAAAAAGCCAATACCGACCTCGGCCTGGCTATGTCGGACGACGAGATCGAGTATCTGGACGCGGCCTTCAGCAAGGCCGGCCGCAACCCGACCGACGTCGAACTGATGATGTTCGCGCAGGCCAATTCGGAACACTGCCGTCACAAGATCTTCAACGCCGACTGGACCATCGATGGCGCGGTGCAGGACAAGTCGCTGTTCCAGATGATCAAGAACACCCACTTGCTGCAGCCGAAGGGCACCATCGTCGCCTACAGCGATAACTCGTCGATCATGGAAGGCGCAGAAGTGATGCGCTTCTTCCCGCAAGGCGCAGGCCAGGAATACGCACCGATCAGCGAGCTGACGCACACGCTGATGAAGGTCGAAACGCACAACCACCCGACCGCAATCTCGCCGTTCCCGGGCGCCTCGACCGGCGCCGGCGGTGAAATCCGCGACGAGGGCGCGACCGGCCGCGGCGCCAAGCCCAAAGCAGGCCTGACGGGCTTTACCGTGTCCAACCTGATGCTGCCGGGCGCCGTGCAGGCCTGGGAAAACGCCGCCGACGTGACGGCGCCAGCCGGCCAGTACCGCAATAGCGCGCCGGTCTACGGCAAGCCTGACCGTATCGCCTCGGCGTTGCAGATCATGATCGATGGCCCGCTCGGTGGCGCTGCGTTCAGCAACGAATTTGGCCGGCCGGTGCTGGGTGGTTATTTCCGTACCTACGAACAGAATATCGGCCAGCAATTCGCCGGTGGCAGCGACACCGTGATCGGCTACCACAAGCCGATCATGATTGCCGGCGGCATCGGCAATATTTCGGGCCAGCACACCCACAAGAACGATATCCCGGTCGGCAGTCTGCTGATCCAGCTGGGCGGTCCGGGCATGCGCATCGGCATGGGCGGCTCGGCTGCCTCGTCGATGGCGACCGGTACCAACACGGCGGATCTGGACTTCGATTCGGTGCAGCGCGGCAATCCGGAGATGGAGCGCCGGGCCCAGGAAGTGATCAATGGTTGCTGGCAGATGGGTGCCAACAATCCG